>PFOR01000013.1 GCA_002792635.1 Candidatus Pacearchaeota archaeon CG_4_10_14_0_2_um_filter_35_33
TACGAATTCCTCTGGCCTAGCTTCCCATGGGGTCTTTATGTAGGTGCGTTAATTTGGTTAAGCTACATGCTAATGAAGTTAGCGCTAAATATAAACAAGAAAGTTGATAAAGTTCTAGAGCCATTTAAGAGTGATGCTAGACGCCGGAGAGATATAAGAAAACTTCAATCAGGTTGGCTAAACTTAATAGGAGGAAGCTATTGGAAAATAATTCCTGTCGGGTTAATAATCGCAATTCTTCTACAAGTTCCATTCATTTACACATTCATAAACATAATAACGTTTCAGGTTCTAGGGTTGAATTGGTTCTTCCAAGGAATATTGATGGCATTTTATATTGGCCTTCTTCCTGGGGCAATAGAAGCCTATACTAGATACCGAACAAGAATGCGTTATTACAAAAAGATAATGGAAGCCAAATATGGGGTAAGAATAGCAAGAGGAATGGCGCAAGGCGGATGAACCTAAAAAAAATATTCTCACTAATTTTTTTGGGACTAATCTTAATAAACATAGCTTCTGATCAAGAAAATTGGTGGGATAAAACGAAAGGTTTTCTGGGAGAACATGTAGTTGATGTGACAAAAATAGGGCCATTTATAGGAAACTTCTTCATTGGCTTATTTGCGGGACTAATCCTCTATTTAACATATCTGATAATTTTATGGAAAAGAAGAATAGTTGACTTGAAAAAATCAAATAAAGATGATGTAGAACTATCAGAAGGTAGGACGAGGTGGCTTAATTTTGTTGCAGGGAGAATCCATAAACCTTTGTTTATAGGAATATTTTTTGCAACTCTAATGCAAGTACCCATAATCAGCACAGTTTTGAAATTTGTTACGTTAGAATATTTTGGCTACTCTTGGTATTCCAGGATGGTTATGCTTGCAATCTTAATCGGATACATCCCTGCAATAATAGAAAACTTCAGAAAAGGAATGATGAAGAATAAATTAGAAAGAAAGGTAAACCAAGCTAGAGTAGCCGCAACCAGGGCTAATTAAATAATAAATTCTCCAACAGACAAAGTTCTTACTTTAGCAGCATTAACTTGTAACTTCTTATTCGCAGAGCCAGTAGAAGGTCTACCCGCACGCACCCAAGCCACATAAGAATCTTTAAGTTCTTTCTTTGCCTTATCAAATTCTTTCTGCTTTTCCATTATACAATACATAATTTCAGGAGTAACATTATGGTTATTTGCCATTTCTTCAAGATCTTTCATTCTATCAGAATTGACTACTATGTTTATCAGATTTCCCGCTCCATTTTTAGCAACATAAGTTGTGCCTTTAGCAATATTTCCTGCGATTTTACCACTAGCTTTAACAGTATAAATAGAACCATCTCTTAGATTACTATAAAAAGCCTGTATCTTGCCTCTAAGTGTAGATTCACCAACAGTAGTCCAATTAAGTCTATTAGGTATACTAGAGTATTCCGGACGTTGTTTAGTAATATACTTAGCACTAGGATCTATAGATTCATATCTATTAGCATCTGTTACCATATGGATAGTACCTTTTCCAGTACCATAGATAGCACCCCAATTCTTAGCCACAACAGCTCCAGCAGCAGCACCAATAGGCCCATAAGTGAGCATAAATCCAGTAACAAGACCAAGAGTACCAGCAACTCCAAGATGTTCGACTGTCTTCCCTACAGCCCCTTTAACTAAATTAACAGGACCTCTAAGTAAAGCATTCCCCTTCTCTTTCTGAAGAGTGGCGTAAGCCTTCTCCTCATCTATTACTTCTTGCATGTAATCTCTCATGTTAAATCCCAGTTTTCTGGCTTTATAAACCTTTCTATTATGTTACTACTGCTAAATAACATGTTAGACACAAGAAAAAAGCTCCAAATCTTTAAAAGTCTGAAAGCCTTTTCCAAGGCATGAAAAAGGTATTGGTGGTACTAACCTTGGTCCTATTGGTTGTTCCTTTAATAACTGCCCAGGGCCTTTTTAACCCGGAACTTAAGGAAGACGTAGAAAACACTAAGGAAATTATAGACAATGTGAGGGAGACAATAGACGAGATAAAATCAGGCTCTTTAGAACTTAACTCATTGGAAGAAGAATGGTCTCTACTTTTTTATGAAACCCCTGCAGGGGAAACAATCCTCTATTTTAATCCATTCATAAGAATAATAATTGGGATGAATTTCACTTTATCACGACTCTTTTTATTAACCCTGTTTATCTGGGTGGCCTTATTCCTTATAATATATAGGTTGTCCACAATACCATGGGCTTATATCCCAAAAACACCAAGAATCCCAATCAGCATACTATTAATCGTAGCATTCAGCTGGATAGGTGGAACAAAAGCAGTATCTTTGTCTATAATGGCTATTGTTAATAGCATATCCTCTGGATTCATAAAAGGATTCACCTTCATCATTCTAATCTTCCTTCTATTAGTTATAATAGTATATTCTAAAGCCCTAGAAGAAATAGCCTTAAGAATAAGCAAGGAAAGAAGACTGAAAAAGATAGAAAAGAGGACTAAACGAACAGAAAAAATGGCAGAAAGCATTGCATTTTCGGGAAGGCAAAAAACCGAAGAGGAAGAAATAGAAGAACAGGTCAGAAGCGAAATTCAGGGAATGTCTGACGAAGAGCTTTAAAACAAAGTCTTCTGAGCTGCCTTTCCCCTTCCCTTTCTCAGTTTTTCAAGTTGCTTCTCCACTCTTTCAGGAGAAAAATCATGCCTTTCAACTAAAATCTCCTTGATTTTTGCCTCATCAATTTTAGGAAAATCTATCTTAACTTTCGCAACATTCGGCTTCTTAAAAATCTCAAAGACCTCTTGCCAATTAAAATCCAATTTCTCCTCAACTTCCTTAAAAATTGCAACGGGATACTTCTTATCCTTCACTAACGCCAATGCCCTTTTAGGCCCTATCCCTGAAACGCCACCCTGATTAAAATCAGTTCCCGACAATATTGCTAAACAAATAAACTGGTCTGCATCTATCCCAAGTCCATTTAAGACTTTTTCATACTCAATCATTTCCGGACCTATATCAATAATGCCTGAATTAACCTTTCTTTTTTTAGCAAGAGTAAGGTTCTGTATCAATCTTTTACCTCCAACAACCAATGCATCATAATCCTGACTTCCAACTGCCCATGCCTCTCCAGATTTAACCAGCTCTGCACACTGCATTTCTCCTTCTCCCGGAGCTTGAACAACAGCAATACCCATTGCTTCTAATAATTCCATACTCTCTTCCAACATTCCTTCTTCCATCCTAACTCCCTGCTTAGCATACCTTCCAGCTTCGACAAAATCACCCTTAATTATCGCTCTCTCATATCTCTCTTGGGCAACATCCTTAGATTCTTGTCTTCTCTCCTTTGTCTTACTCTTCAACTCCGGAGACTTTCCATCGAAAACATAAATCAATTTCATCCCCTCATTTAATAAATTAACATTTCTATAAAACAAACCAGAAAGATGTGAGGTTACTTTCCCTTTAGAATCCATTAAAGGAGTCCCATCATACTGCCTGATTGAAGAAAGAAACTGATAAATAGCATTATAAGCATCAACAGCTATCGTTTTTCCCCTTAAGTCCTCCAGCTTAATCCCTCTTCTAGAAACGATATCTCCTATCTGCAATCCCATACAAAACCCTATAATCCTAAGCTAATAAATTTAATTATTTCCAACTCTGCATATGTCTTTGAGCAGCTCTTCTTGTCTTCCTGTAAACATTTCCAATTCTGGCATTACTGGCTTCTTCTATTTGAATTCTTTTACCGCCATTAATCTTCACATAATCATATCCTGATTCTTTCAAAATTTCTCTTTTAGTTCCTGTTCCCATAAAGAGATTTTCCGGATTCAAATCGCTCTCTCTTTCCCTGACAAGTTTCATAAACAAATGATAATCAATTTGCCTTCCTGATTTTCTCCGTCCTATTACATAAGAATCAGCCTGTCTCTCTTCTTCATAGTTATCTGGATGAATCCCCGCATTCATCATTTTTATATCTTCCGGACTAACTCCTCTCGAAGTTATTCTATTGTAAGTCTGTAAATCCTTTTTGTTCATAAAAAGCAAAAAAATACCATTATTTAAACCTTTCTTTTGTTCCCCCTGTTTAATAACAATTAAAAATAATACCCTTTTTTTCGGAGGAACATTATTTTCTATGCTCGATTCCTTACATACTCTTTTGCCTGCTCAACCTGTATAAATCCAAGGCAGAAAGCAAGCTTGCAAGAACTTCATAAATGCCTTCTTAATACAATAAACCAATTAAGTCCTTGATTTTTTCGTATTAGTTTATCATTAGTGGAACAATTAAGCCACTGAAGAATTTAATCGGTCTGCCCTTAACCTTACTTTCGGATTATTCCTGAAGAACAATCTTTCAGAAACTCCCTATTTGCACTACTTCCACTCGCATTCCTGACCAAAACCAAAAGCACCATCACAGTTACATTTGATTTCAATAAAATTATAATATCCTCCTCTACGTGCATTTTCTACACATGCCCTTCTCTGTCCTTGCTGAGACTTTTCACAGGGTTTACCAAGCATATTTGGAATATCTGAATCTGAACAGCGGGGTGCTAACCAGGGGTTCCTGTTGCAATATTTTAAATCCCAATCCTTATAATAATCTCTACAAAGAGTATTTTTTATCCAGTGTTCCCGATTCAAATTATTCCATTCATCAAGCGTCATACAGAAATATTCATTAGTTTGTGGCTCAACTACGCAAACCCATTCCTGACCCTCATCATCTATATATCTTATTGAATTAATAGCATGTGAATCAAACGCAAGTATTTGGCAAGAAGTAATCTCTTTAATATCTCTTGTTTCCTTACAGAAATCAAACGCAAAATGTGTACATACATAATCGGGAGAGTTATAATCTTTGTTATTTTTCGGCGGCAATGTAGGGGTTACAGGAGATTTAGGAAAACCACCAACAGACCCATATATCTCACATCCATTATCTAAATCATTAGGACTAGAATTAACAGGTATGGAATCAGGATGACCAGGCCCCCTTGATAGCATCACATTTTCTTCAGGCAGATAAACCACGCCTAACAGAATAATCGCAGCTACAACCGCGATAATTAAAAATATATTTCTGTTCGCCATCTCTTTTCCATAATATGAAAGCTTAGCCAAGTTATAAATGTTTATATATGCCAAAACCTTACAATTTTATGGTAAACAAACTCTCAGCAGTAGTTTTGGCCAGCTCTCTTGCAATAGGCTGTACAAAGGATGATGGTTATAAACCTATGATTAGCCCAAACTCTGCTCTGGATCCTTGTCCGATATGCAGAGAGATAAATTCTGAAACAATAGAGTCTAGGGTAGGAACCTATGAGGACTATTCTGTAAAAGTAGTAATCAAAGAAAGTAGGTGGGGAGAGCCGATAGGTAAAAGGCAAAGGGCACACAGAATTAACCTTGGGGATTATCAGAATAACGCTCTTGTAGCAGAAATTCGTGCTAGAACAGAATGGGGAAAGGAAGATTTTAATATATACTTCTCTAAATCCCCTAAACGCCATCCATTCCGCCAATACACTCCTAAAAAGCTAAAAGAAATCTACGATTTAATAATGGATCAGGATAAAAAATAATTCTTTCAATTAACCTGGGCTTAATTAGAAATTACGTAATGAACGAGCTGGTCAAGTATCCAGCATTCATCTTTTCTTCTGACAGCGTTTTCTACCTCTTTTATCTTCTTTAACTTTTTAGAGTTTGCAAGCACTTCCAACTTTATATAATCCACAAATATCCTAACGCCTGCTTTATAGACTATTTTATTAGAGACACACCAGAAACCTGTGGGCTTTAGCCATAGATGAATGGCGCCGTAATCTTTTTCTTTTGGAAGAATTAAAAAAGTTCTTGCGTGTTTGAACTTTTGGATGCTCAAGGTTGCATTCATTCTTGCACTAAAGTACATGGTTTTCCGCATCGGCAACCTTGACATAAAAAACAAATTCTATTTTTTACTTCCTTTCATAAACTGAGCTAGTCTCATTGGCATCATGATTAAAGCAATCAGAATTCCAAACAGTAGAACATAAATTCCTGTGAGAATTTTTCCTACTCCGATTAATTTTAGCCTCAATAGCTCTGAAGGAAAGTTCTTTATCTCAACAAGTTCCCGATTTAATTCAGAACCAGCGGGAGCCATATCTCTTTCTGTCTTTGAAAGTGTCCAATATTCGGAATTTAGTTCGTGGAACCGTGCTTCTTGGTTGTTGACCTGTGCATGCATCTGGACTCCCCAAATGGAGTAGACCAAAGAGACCAGCATTATCAACATCATCAAAATCATTATTGGCTTCATTTTACACCTCCTTTATCATATGTAATCAAATGATGTTTTTAAGCTTTGAGTTAACTCGGTTGTTATCTTTTTCTTATAATTTAGCCCATTTACGAGCATAAATAATTACCCAAACACCAATAATATGATGAGTGATATCATACATTAAATCAATAGTCAATCCGTCGCCGGCAGCGAAATGGAAAATCTGGCGTGCAACAAAAAGTAGCATGTAAATTATACTAACACTATTAACAGTTTTATCTATAACATAGCAAAATAAAATATAACTCCGAGAAAATCGTTACGTATGATAAATATCTTTGACCATTTGCTTTCTGTAACAACGCGGCAGTCATGGTTCATTGGACATACCAGAGGTTTCTTTTTGTAATGTTTCAAAACTAAATAGATTGAATTAATTATACCAATAAAAGATAAAACCAAGAAGGATGCAATTAATTACACCATTATTTTACATCCTCTTGTAAGATAAAATCATTAGAGCAATTGCTGAAAAGAGTATTGCAATATCTCTAAAAACAATATCGAGCGCCCCAAGATTAGAGATGACAATACCTAATATTGTTAGAGCAGATAACAAAGAGGCGTAGAAGACAGTTTTATTGGAAAGAAGCCAGAGTCCTAAAATAATTTCATAAAATGAAAAGGCGAAAAGCAACAAATTAGCATCAATTAAATTTCTTAAGAATAGAGGTATGAATCCAATCCATGAGGAAGGACTAAGAAATGAGGATATTGCCGCATATAAAAAAACCAATGCGAGTCCTACTCTTAAAAAGAAAGAGACTAAGCAAACCTTACTTTCTATAGCACTTATCTTCTTACTCATTATAGAACCTCTTTTAACAGTTTCGGTAACTTACCCAACAATTATCGTTCCGCCAGAACCTGGATTAAGATGGTCATGATATTTCCAGCTTCCCGCTTCATTAAATGTAAATGAGTAACTTTCTCCTTGCCTTAAACCGCGACAAGCATCAAAAATATTACTTTCTTCAGCACCACCACATTTACTAATACCAGAGCCGGGATAAACCGTGTGGGTTGGATGAATATTACTCGCTGGCCAGCTCTGAGAAGAACCCAGATTAGTAAAAGTTACTCTGTCGCCTATGTTTACATTCAAAGTCGAAGGAGAAAATCCAGAAGAAGTAATTGTTATTGTATTTGATTCTTTAGAGTTATCCGGATTTACTGGCTGGGAGGGTTCTGAATTTTCTGAATTGGGCGTTATTCCAGATGACGAACTAGAGCCACTATTAGAATTGAAGCTTCCGAACAAAACAAATCCTCCAACAAATAAGATAATTGCAAGGACGACAATAATTATTAAAACACCACTCTTCATTTGAAATGTAAGATGTAGAGATATATAAACTTTTCCTAAATTTTTGATTTTGAATCATGATAATTTTGTTAGTCAAAATATTTATTTGTTAGAAAAATGATAACTCCGTTTACGGATAGCTTAAATACTAAAAAGCAATATGAACTTTGAGTTGTTGGAACAACGAAATACAAAAGTGGCCCTTGTCTGTAAATCAAACAAAGCAGGAATGTGCCAAGGACAGAAAATGAAAAAAATCAAATCTGAGAAGAAGCAATTAAAACTCAGAGAATCCTTTGACTACCCCCGGCTTTAGCTCGGCGTGTGCAATTGGTTCTCGGCAGTGCTCAAGAGCCAGAAACGCCATACACTTTAGTGTATAGTTCTTGACATGTTACATAATAAGATGAAAAAAATAAATAAGACCTATTGGACATCTGCAATTTTGATTTTGTTAGTTTTAGCTGTCCTTATAGCATTGAATTTCAATTCGGATAACAATATGGAAAAAACCATAAATTATGAAAGCGATAATTCAGATTTAAAAACTTTGTCAGATGGAACTAAGTATTTGATAAATCCTGATAAAATTAAATCTGGAGGACCTCCGAGAGGAGGAATTGGAGTTGACAGAGGAATCCCTGCACTTGCAGAAAAAAATATTAAATTTGTTTCTGTGAATGAGTCAGATAAATGGATAAAAGATAATGAATTAGTCCTTGCTCTAACTTACAATGGAGTTGAAAGAGTTTATCCGTTGCAAATACTTGTCTGGCATGAAATAATAAATGATAATGTTGCAGGAGACCCAATTTTAATAACTTACTGCCCCTTATGTGGCTCTGGGATTGCTTATGAAAGAAAAATAGACTTAAATGGAGAAAAGGTTGAAACAAGATTTGGTACATCTGGAAAACTCTATAATTCAAATCTTGTAATGTATGACAAGGAAACAGACACTTACTGGCAGCAGATAGATGGAAAAGCAATTGTTGGAACATTAACAGGACAGGAGCTAAAAGAGATTTCAATTGATACAGTAGTTTGGAGAGACTGGAAGAAAACTCATAAAAATTCAGAAGTTTTAAGCAAAGACACTGGATTTTCAAGACAATACGGAAAAGACCCATATGGAAATTACTATGAGGATAGCTTCCTTTTGTTTGATGTTGACTCTCAGGATGATAGGATACATCCAAAAACAGTCGTTTTTGGCATTGAGGTAAACGGAATTTACAAAGCATACAGAGAAAATGATTTAATTGCTGAAAAAATAATAAATGATAAAATAGGCGGAATCAATGTTAGAATTGAACGAGAAGATGAAGGTGTTGTTAAGATTACAAATCTAAACACAGGAGAAGAAATAGTGAAGGAAAGAGATTTTTGGTTTGCATGGTACGCCTTTCATCCGGAAACAAAACTTTATGGATTTGCTGAAAACTAAAATTTTAAGCTTTCCGCAAGAAATCCTTGGCTTTCAAGCCAATGAATTATGACAATTATTTCTGAAATGATTATGTCAAGGTTGTCTGAGCATTCAAGGGTTCAAACACGCAAGAACTTTTTTATTTTTTCTTTTCCACTCAATTTATCAAAGGAATTAAGACATTCATTAGTTTTATACAGGTCACTATTCAACAATGGTGGTTTTTCATGTTTATTCCAATAGGAATAATGCTTCTCCCCATATATCTTATTTAGCTTCTAAAAAAGAATAAGGAAAAGCGAATTATTTTTAACCGAAAACCCTAAACACAAAAAACAGATAATAAATTGAGATTCCAAGCATTATCAATCCGGAGATTAGGTTTATCTTTCTCTTGTTTTTCGTTAAAAAACCAATAATCTTTTTACTCCATTGTCCAGAGGTTATGCTTAATACCAATAGCGGAAATCCGAGACCTACCCCAAAGGAGAGGAAATTAAACATGCTGGAGAAGAAATCTCCAAATAAAAGCGCTCTTGCAAAAAATGCGGCGATAAACGCGGGATTGCAGGGAAGAACAATCGCTCCAAAAAAGAAACCAAAAACAAAGGCGCTTTTTAGAGGACTTTTATCTTCTGTCTGAACATTTGATTTGGGAATAAATCTTGAAAAATCAAAGTCAAATATCAAAGCCAAGCTTATAACTCCTAAAATTCCAAATGCAATTGGAGAAACTATTCCTATAACGCTAGTAAGTGACTTTTGTAACAAGGTTGTGAAAACAACGCCTAATGAAATCATAAAAATAATTATTCCTGTCAGAATTACCAAACCAAAAAGGAAAAAAGTTTTTCTGCTTTCTCTCCCTGAAAATCTATTTGATAAAAATGCAAGAAATCCCGGATAAAGAGGAAGAACACAAACGGCTGTCAGAGGAGTCAATAAACCAAGAACAAAAGAACTTAAGATATCTAAAAGTAAGGACATTTTAACATCCTCTTTCTAATTCTTCTTTTAACTCTTTAACATTTCTTGAGCCATAACCTCCAAGTTTCCTGTAACTTCCATCTTCACAAATAAGAACAACTGGAGCACTCGGAGCATTTATTATACCATTTCCAAAGTCGGACATTAGTGACTGCGTCATTTGAATTGGCGAAATAGCATAATACCATTCAAATCCATTCTCATTAATATGAGTCAATATCTTAGCTTCATCTTCATTCTGGTCCGTGTCTAAAGAAATTGAAACAATAGAATCTCCAAACTCTTCATGAAGTTTTTTCAGTTCTTTTTGTTGTTTTGTGCAAGTCGGACACCAAACGGCAAAGCTTTCTAACAAAACCGGCTTTCCTTCAAAATCACTTATTTTAAAATTTTCTCCTGTTCTCACATCTTCCAGTTTGGTATTCATCCAAGATACCCCTCTTTTGTTCTCGCTTGTTAAATTTTCCGGCTGAATTAGATTGCCTGAAAGGAAAATTACTCCAACAACCACAATCACGAAAATTACAACCCAAAGCCAAATATTATTTTTTATTTTCATGGCAACCTAAATAAACGCTCTTTTATAAAACTTGAGAGAACTAAGTTAACTAAACTTTTATACATCCTACAATCAAATAATGTATTAAAACTCCGAGAATCCTTTGACTACCCCCTGCTTTAGTTCGGCGTGTGCAATTGGTTCTCGGCAGTGCTCAAGAGCCAGAAACGCCATACACTTTAGTATATAGTTCTTGACAAATGAGAGAAATTTTTTTAGACAGCACATTGAAATTAACGACCTAACTATAAATTGGAAATTATCAAAGAAAATCAAATTAAGTCGAACTCCACGCAATTGCATATTTTTATCTGTATCAAAAAAAAGAAATCTTCCAACCGCCGTATAACACTTGTTTTATTGGAAGTTGAAAAATCTCTTGTAAGGGCAACTCTCAATCGTTAAAAGGGTATTCCTGTCAGGGTGGTTTAACAAGCCATCCTCCATTCCACCCACAGTTCAAACTCACCAATCTCAGGCACCTCATTTTTAGCCATGTCTTTGAGAGAACCATTACTATCTGACTTACTAACGTCCAATGTATCAAAAAGCGACCTCTAACAGAATAATCCCTCGGCTTTCTTTTACTTATAAAAAACAGCCCAAATCCATTATTTAAACCTTCACAAAAATCTTTAAACATAATTTTCCTAGAACCAATATGAAATTACACAAGGGTTTTATAGTTTCCATTTCAACAAAAACCAATTATGATTCTACTTACATCCAGTTATTTGGAAAGCTCGAAAATGGAAAATCCTTCTCATCAATTCACCCATATACCCCTTATTTTTTCATACAAGAGTCCAACCTAAAAAAAGCATCCATTTTACTAAAAAAATTCAAATCAGAAAAAACAGAATTAACAAACTTCCAAGGGAAAAAAGTAGTAAAAATAATTTCCGAAAAACATCTTGATTTAGCAAAACTCTCTCACGCTTTACATAAAAAGGATATTGAGACTTATGAGGCAGACTTAAATCCAACAATCAAATTCATAATAGATAATAATCTTCTAGGCTCAATAGAAATATCTGGAGAATCAGAACCGACAGAAAGAGTAGACCTATTTTTTGAGAATCCTGAAATAAAACCCTCAACGTATAAACCTGAACTAAAAATAGCTTCCATAGATATAGAAACAGACAAAAAACAAAATTCACTATATTGTATTGGGATACACTCAAAAAATTATAAGAAAAACTTTATCGTTTCAAAAGAAAAGCTACCTAATGCCATTTCTTGCAAAACAGAAGAAGAATGCTTATCAAAATTCAAAGAAGAATTAATTTCACTAGATCCAGATATAATAACTGGATGGCACGTAATCGATTTCGACTTAGCTTTCCTTAAAAAGAAATTTGAAGAACACAAGATTCCTTTTGATATTGGAAGAACAAATGAATCTGCAAGAATCAAAATAGAATCCAATTTCTTCCGTTCTTCTTCAGCATCGGTTCCAGGGAGGCAAGTGCTAGATGGATTAAACCTAATTAGGGACCCTTTTATAAAAGAAGCTCCTTCAATAAAAACCAAGAACTTTGAATCATATACTCTAGAGAATGTTTCAAGAGAAATATTAGGTGATGGAAAAATAATAAAAGGAAAAGCAAGACATCAGGAAATAGAAAAACTTTATCAAAAAAATCAAAAAAAATTGGTTGAATATAATCTGAAAGATTGCGAGCTTGCATATAAAATTCTAGAAAAAACAAAAATAATTGATTTAGCAATAGAAAGAACCCATCTAACAGGATTGCCATTCAATAGGCTAACAGCATCAATAGCTGCGTTTGATTCATTGTATATCAGACAAGCAAGAAAAGCAGGACTCGTATCTCCAACTTCTCATTATAAAGAAAGAACTGAGAGAATAACAGGAGGATACGTCATGGAATCCAAACCTGGAATCTATCACAATGTATTAGTTCTAGATTTTAAATCCCTATATCCATCAATAATAAAAACATTTAACATAGATCCCTCATCACTATTAGAAAGAAAAACCCCTGGATCAATAGAGACTCCAAACAAAGCATATTTCATAAATCAAACAGGCATTTTACCTAAAATAATAGAAACACTCCATACTGCTAGAGAGAAAGCAAAAAAAGAAAACCGAGAATTGTCATCTTATGCTATAAAAATAATTATGAACTCCTTCTTCGGAGTTCTTGCAAATCCAAACTGCAGATATTATTCTCTAAAAATGGGAAATGCAATAACTCATTTTGCCCAATTTATCATAAAACTTACAGCAAAGAAAATTGAAGAATCTGGATATAAAGTCATATACTCAGACACAGACTCTGTATTTGTAGACACAGGTTTAGGAAAAGAAAAAGCAAATCAGCTTGGAAAACAAATCCAGGATTATATAAATAAATTCTTTAAAAAATACGTAGAAGAAAACTACCGCAGAGATTCCTATTTAGAACTGGAATTTGAAAAACAATACCTCTCATTCCTAATACCCAAAGTTAGAGGCTCGGAATCTGGTTCTAAAAAAAGATATGCTGGGCTAATAGAAAAATCAGGCAAAGAGGAAATACAAGTCATCGGTCTTGAAGCTATAAGGGGAGACTGGACAGAAGTAGCAAAAGAATTCCAATTAAAATTACTAGATAAAATCTTTCATAAAGAAGAGTTTGTTAGTTTCATAAGAAAATATGTAAGGGATATCAAATCTGGAAAATTTGACGAAAAACTAGTATATAGAAAGTCTATAAGAAAAGCCTTAGATTCTTACACAAAAACAACGCCTCCTCATGTTAAAGCTGCAAGAAAACTGGATTCTTTAGATTCAAACATAATAGAATATTATATAACAACAAAAGGCCCGGAGCCAATACAGAAATTAAAAAATAAAATAGATTACAAACATTACATAGATAAACAGATTAAACCTATCGCAAACACAATCCTATTCTTCTTTGAAAAAGATTTTGAAGAAATCTTAGAATCCACAAAGCAGATGAAGTTATTCCATTAACTCTTTCTTTTCCCTATTCTTTTTATATAAGTAATAAGCCAATAATCCTGCAATAATCAGCAATATTATTGCAATGGATATCAATAAGGCTCTGTACCAAAGACTAGCAGGAGAAAGCCTGAATGCATTGCTTGAACTAGCCTTCTTATCATTATAACTTAATTCCACGTAAAAGAGGTATCTGCCATAATCTAATTCTTTTGGAATCTCAAACTCTCTATCGAGAGACAAAAATCCATTAACTTGTAAATTCTCACTACCTAAAAAGAATGAATTATCCTCAAAATCCTTAATGAAATAACTAGTATTTACTACAACAGGACCTTGGTTAGAAATATCCGTCATGTTGATATTAGCAAAAATCTTATCATTCTTCAATAAGATACTAGAATCTAATTCGGAATTAACATCAAAAAGAATTCCTGAATCTAAAACATTAATGATGAGATTAACCGTTCTCGAAACAGTTCCCGCCTTAAAAGTCACACCTCCTGTATTTATGCCTGGCTGTTGTGAAGAAGGAATATCAAAAATTATATCGAAGGCCCTCTCTGAACCCGAATCCAGATTGAAGTTGATAGGAGTCACACTAAAGAGATTTGTAGAACCAACAAAGGAAGAACTAATAGCCAAACCAACATCTCCGGTATTCTTCACCACAAGAGTTTGAGTTAATTCCTGTCCCTGTTTCAAATCGACATCAATCAAATCCCTTGAAACAGTAAAGTTAGCTAACCCTCCATCCCCTCCTCCTCCGCTCCCACCACCAGAATCACATGCTACTAAAGTCAAATCAATATTCCATTCAACACTAGCTAAATCAAAACCATCAGAAATCTCTACCTTAACTTTTCTATCTCCTTTAACACCACACCCAAAATTAAAATCGAATTCATCAAATCCACTTCCTAAAAACCCTGTAGTCTTCTTAATATCATTACCGTCGACAAACCATTTCACATTCAAAAAATCGCCATCCACATCTTCGAAAGTAACATTAAAGTACAAGTCATCAGTACCCAAAGCATTCAAGGATAAATCACCCGGATTATGTTCTGTTATAACAGGAGCATTATTATCCTCAACGTTAACAGTTGCGTCAATAGGAGAAAGTCTTTCCCCAGGACTGAACATCATATCACTAGTTTTAGGAACTGAAACTAGAACCAGGCTTAATAAAACCAAAACTCCCAATAAAGATATAACTGCAAATAATATATTCTCCTCCCTCATCATCAAGAACAATATACAAATTATTTAAACATTCCTTTCTGCAATAGGTGGCTGGCGCAAACTTTCAAAAGCTAAATTAGATCTCCTTCTCCTAACATATACAAAAATAATCAGAATCAACACAACAATCATCAGAGAAATAATCAAATAGGCCAAATTGAAGAAAGTATCTATAGACTCCAATTCACTTTCCTTGCCAACTTCAGCATCGCCCCCCTTCCTATTAATGCCTATATCCTTTAAACTTTCTCCAGTCAAAACAAAAAAAGAGGTTACATAACTAGGAGAAAGCTGAACTTTTCCTTCCTCTCCAGAATCTAAAGAATCAGATAATATTTTAACCTCATACTCTGCCTCTGCATTCACCGGAACTTTAATTTCTATCGGGACCATCACAATATCTCCTGTCTTTAATTCAAATATTGTATCTCCCAAAAATCTGGCTATTTCTCGTCCTTCCAAAAAGCTAAGCTCAACTCTACTAGTATCCACAGATGGATTAGTTAATCTCACTTCAAACTCTTTAATACTGCCAGGTTCAACAACTAAGGGATTATTCTGATTATAAGGACTACTAAAAGAAAAAGATGAGGAGACTAAGCCAATACAAAAAACAAAAATAACAAACCACATAAAAATCTTGTTCATCTTAATCTAAAATAAATGAACATTAAAAACTTACCTCTTCTTCTTCATAGAAGACAAAACTAACCATATAATCAAAATCAATACTATAATCCCTATCACCCACCACCAAACACTACTTCCAGCATCAGTCTCATTAGTCGTAACAGTTTGATTATCATCGGGCTGAGCAAGAACTTCCATTTCCCAAGAAAGCCTTACACCAGGACTCAATGCAACAGTCTCTCCACCAGCACCCTCTGTACTAACCTTCATAGAAACACTAGCTGTTGAACCAACAGGTGGAACACTATTCAATTTAGCAGGCACTTTCTTAAATCCACCTGCTTCTATAACATAACTCGTACCCTGTGGAAACGAAACACCCTCATAATCGCTAATCACAAAACTAGCTGTATCTCCTGGATTCTGTATAGTAACAATAAAATTACCATCTGGATAAACAACCTGTGAATGAGCCACTCCAAACGCACTAACAGACCCTGCTAGAGCTACAATAAATCCAAACAGCATCAAAAACTTAATTTCTTTCATCATTTTAAACAACCAAATCTACCTCCCATTGTGTTCCACCCGAAGTACTATAAGATGGCGAACTAAATATAAGTCCCGTAGTATCTAACCGCTGCCATATGCAGAAGAACATCTCTTCACCCGGATTAGCCGGAGGGCTTCCAGCACCATAAGCTAAACTAATGCCTGAGATAATTGAAGGTGAACTATCATTTAATGCAGGACTTGCACAAGAACCACTATTAGAACCCCCGACAGTATCTCCTGCGCTGAAAGCATCAGCGGGCAAATTATCACCTGTACTATCAGTTGGAGGTAAATCGTAAGCAGTAACTTCCGCCGAACTAAAATCTACATTGCCTTGGTTAACAAAACCAACAGGACCATCGGCAGCCTGGTCTTCAACATCTAAACTTATAGAAGCCCACCCAACAGCAGGGTCATAGCCAAAAGCGGACAACTCCTGATAAAGAAAATTAATAGCAGATGAATTAGATTGGTTAGAGGCATCCGCTACTTGAACAGTCAACTCCCAGTTTACTGCAGGTTCATAATAATAGTGCATAGGTATAGTACACAAATACTCAACAGTATTAGCATTTTGAGTGTTAGCAGTACAATTACCATCAGAGTAATAATAAGTCGGAGCATAATCATTCCCAGGATTCCTTAAAGAAACATACAAGTTACAGGTTCCCAGTCCAAATCCGGTCTCATTAGAACATTCAATAATTGCCTTACTTCCACCAGGCAAATCATTAACACCATTGTTATCTTCAACTTTAGCTGAAATCTCAACATTGTTTGCTCCATTAATCACAGGTGTAACATCATTAGTTGTATTGTATATCTTATCTCTAACTTCAGAAGCAGTGATAGTCGGTGCAGCATTCTGAACATTAACATCCACATTAACTGGAGATTCCCTAGGACTATCAAACGGCCAAATTGCACTACCAACTGAAATAAACATCACAACAAAAACCAAACCCAAAACAAAATTCTTTTTCACCATTTTCTCCATACTCTGAAAACTTCCACATTTATAAACATTTTTATTCTCTATCATTTTACTTTTTTCTTAGCTCTTGAATACAATGTCCAAACATTCCTATTATCTTTTCCTATCAATTCGGCAATCTCTAAATTACCCATATCTTTCCTAAGATAATAAACAATAGCTTCCAAGATGCTAAGCCCACTATTAAACACATTAACCGGAATCACCATACCCTCTGTAACCACAAGTCTTCCTTTTTTCTTCTTTAAAGCATTATTATAATTGTTCCAAACAGTCCTCTGATCCCTTCCAATTGTTTCAGCAATTTCACTAAACTTCATCCCTTCATTTTCTTTCAAATACTTACATAATACCTCGGCAGGACCCAACTTATTATCCCTGAATATAGATAATGGAATACGGATTTCCATCTTCCTCACCTTATTAGAAACTAATTTATCTCTAAGCAATTCCAACAACTCATCACTCGATAAATTCCCTGCCAAATCCCTCAACTCATTTCTCCTCTTCAAAGAAAGAGGTAATCCAAACATCGTTGCCCATCCAATAATCAAAGCAAACAAGATTTCCCAAGCACCAGAATAACTTCCAGTAGACAATCCTGTTGGCACCTCCTCAGCACAATAATCCAATACTTCCTGCGAATTCTCCCCCCTCGGCAAAACAGCATTAGGAATAGTAACTGGATTCCCATCAACAAGCCTAAATTCATTACATATCAAATCATCAGCATTAACACTAAATTTATCAGAAATTATTTGATTTATTCCATTACTTAATGGGTTCCCTGTAACAGTTATAGAGGTGAAATCCTTATTTCCCAAATTCAGAATTATAAGATTATCATCCGCGGGAATATCAGTCCCTCCCGGGACTAATCCAGACCATACAATTGAAAACGGTTCGTTAACATACTGAGACTCCCACAAATTAAATTCGTTATTATCTCTCTTCGAGTTCTGCTGACTCAGGCTGTCTGTAGCCCTGGCACCCACATCCCATAATCCTGGCTCATCATAATACTGAATCCCAACAACACAATCAAACTCAGCAGTAGTTGGATTAATTATCGTCCCTTTAGCACAATCCAAGTCATCTCTTGTTAGAGGATCACTAGGAGGGAAGAAACTTGTTTCAACTAAAGTTATGTCCCCATGTCCATCGGGATCTGAAACAGTTATCGTTGCGAGAACATTAGAAATGTCTCCTTCTACAATAAGTTGATCAGGGTCAACATAAATATTTTGAATTGTGGGTGGCTGATTAACGGCTCCTGCTTCTCCTATGTAATAATAGCTAAACCCTGTAACGTTAAACTTGACAGTTTCTGCATTCAAATTGGTAAATGCTGTGCATTCATTTCCACAATCTAAACCATCCCTCCTAATTGCAGGGTCCACAAAGTTACCAGGCATGTTTCTAAATGTTATATTCGCCTCTTTATTCAATGCGCCTAGCTCGGGAACAATATTAACATAAGCATAATTATAACTAACCTCTGTATTTGAATCGAGATTTCCGAATCTTGGATCCAAAGAATCTGTAGCATTCCATTCTATAGAGCCCCCTTGATAAGAACTGTTAATCAAACTTAATGCAAACTTAATACCATAATGAACGCCAAAATCTTCAAATCCTTTTGAATAGTTTATAGAAATCCTTCCGGTATCCCCATCAGCACCTGTAATTTGTCCCCTTCCTTCCTTAACACTTATGTGAACTCCCTTCATGTCTACAAAATCATTTTCGAAATATATGTTTCCTCCGTCTCCAGGCGATTGCTCAAAGGTAGCTGCACTCCCACCATGTAAATTTGCATTAGAAGTAACATTAGAATTAAATAAGAACAAGCTACCTCCGTGTACTCCTGTGCCTTGTCCACTTCCACCTCCTGTATTTCCGTAAAGCAAAACGTCTTCTACTTCAGAATTATACATAGTTACATTGGGTCTCGACCTTGGGGTACTTCCCAAAGCTTCTATAGAACTTCCAAAATTAGTAACTCTCGTATTCTTAAGAGTGAAATTCTTAACATCAGCCCTTGTAAGGTTTATCCCCACACTATCCGGTGCTCCATCACCTGTGATAACAAAACCATTTCCATTCAAAGAAATATCATTAGCATTAACTTGTATACAAACTTCAGACCCTGACACGTCAGATGACAAAACATATTCTTTCCCTGCTTGATTTAAAATAGCACAAGTTGAAATTCCAGATTCATCAACAGAAAAATCAACACTTTCTGTATTATTAATCAATCCAGAATTATCTCCCGTATAAAATAGAATTGTGTAGTCTCCAGTATTAAGAGTGTCCAAATCGTAATTGAAATTAATTCCATCTGTAGTAGACATTGTAAAGTTTGTAGCCCAATTATCAAGGGTAAAGTTAACACTTCCAACACCTTCATCCAAACTTACCGTAACTGGAATTGGAAATTCATTGGCATTATAAATTCTTGATTCAGGAGATGTAATATCAACGTCAGGAGGGCTATCTCCAATAACTGTAACCTCATCAACAACGCACCTCTCCCCTCCACCACTATTATCAATGATACATTCGAACGTAACTGTCATCTGGTTCGTGAAAGAGAGTTGATTTTGAAGTTTTCCAAATTTAGCATATCCAAGAGTAGAGCCCGGAGGAATACTTTGATCAACACTATCAGCAAAAATGCTACTTAATATGACTGGCACATCAACTCCGTTATCTAAATGAACAACCATTCCCTCACCAACATCAACCTTGTAAAGTTTGTAACTAAGAGACAAATTTGCTGTGCTAAAACCGGATAAATCGAAAGTCTCGCTAAGGTTAAATGAACATGGCCCATTAAGACATTCAAACCCGGGATTGCTCGCACATGTTCCAGAAAAAGCCCCCCCAGGCAAATCCCAGGAACCAAAAGGAACATTCTGCCAGTTTCCAAGACTGTTACAAGATTCGTACATAACTGTTTCAGCAGGGGCAAAAGAAATCTCCTCTTGTCCAAAAAAGTTCATACCCATCAACAACAGACCAAACAAAAGCAAAATAACAGCTGACAAAACAAACTTCTTATTGACGACAAATCCAGGTTTCTTCTTAGAATAAAAATCCAAATATTTCTGATAGACATCTATTGTTTTATCGTAATAGTTCATCCATTCACTTAATTTCCTTCCATCCAAACCTTTATCCAACAACTGCTTGTAAGTTTCCTCATTTAAATGCCCGGATTCATGTTGAGCAATCAAATCTTCAACAAATCCTCTCTTTCTCTTCTTGGCAGCCTCAGCCTCGTTAATTTTTTCGTTTATCTCATTAATCCTTCTATTAATCTCTTCCATGCTTGCCATAATAATTACTTAAAGTGTGTTAAAATAGATATATAAACCTTTCCAAATTAAGTATTTTATACCTATTTTGTATTAATAAAGAACTTAATATGTGTTATTTAAACTTAATATGTGTTATTTAAACTTAATATGTGTTATTTAAACTTAATATGTGTTATTTAAACTTAATATGTGTTATTTAAACTTAATATGTGTTAATAAAGAACTTAGTATGTATTACATATCATTCAAAAATATAAGCTAAAGACTAAAAAATTTTACTTAACTTGTATTAAGTAACAGAATTATTCCCGGTAGTCTGCATCAATTGTTTCTGTCGTTTCAACTCTATCCATAAAAGAACCCTCATCTGTTAGATTTACCAAATGCATTCCTCTTCTAGCAAGACCCATTTCCGAAGGATCTCTTCTAGCTTCACTCAAAAACAAACCAGGAACTCTCCCTGTTAACTCTTGTGCTTTAACGGCTGTGTCATACACAACGTCAGTTTTAGGTTCAGTATATCCATTTTCCATATATTACAAAATTTCTTTCTCTTTTTAAATTTTTCTCTGGGCGGGTTAATCTTACAGGCTAAGCGGGGTTTTAACACAAGAATCCTAAGAGAAAACTATAAATATTCACTAAAAGTAGAGAATTTATGGAAAACAAAGAAATAATAAGCCTTAGAAAAGATGTAAATAATCTGAAAGAAGTAGTTGAAAATCTGACTATTTTAATGAATAGAAGACTGATAAGCGAATTAAAGGAAGAGGCAGATAATATAGAAGCAGGGAAATTTTTAACTGAAGAAGAATTTGAGAAGAAACATAAGGTTAAAATTCAGTAATGTCTTTTGAATAGCCTCTTCTAATATAATCATCACACTCATCTTTGTGTTTTACAGATAAAATCCAGATTTCCTTAGCATTTTCCTGAACAATGTAAAACACCCTATAAACCTCTGCCTTAAATTCCCATAAAGTTGGCTTCGTATGTGACAAAGGCTTTCCAACACTTTCAGGATTTTCTTTTAGGCGAGTCAACTTTTTGATAATTTGTGATGATATTGACTTATCAATCTTCTCAAACTCTTTATCGAACTTCTTTCCAAACTTGAGAATAAAAAGCATTATTTCCTTAAACTATTCTCATTTAATTAGTTTTCTCAACAAATCACTAAAACTAAGACCAAAATTCTGGTTTCTACAAGAGAAACATCTTAGAATAAGATGAGGAACTTTGTCTCTTATTGGATATTAAGTGACTTTAGCACGAGCTGGTGGGCGAACAGCCCTCATATCTTGCATATTTGTTTGAAAATCGCCTTTGAGCGTGATTGACAAACAATTTTTTTCATGAGAAGGTCCTTTTTTACCTCATAGAAAGTTTTAAAAAAAATTTAAACACTCATGTCCTAAAAAACATCTTTTTACTCTTCAATCTCTATTTCTCCAGTCATTCCTTCACCCTCGTCAACGCCATGGGCTTTATCAATTTCTTTTCTAACATTTTCCTCGTCCATCTTTTGCAAATCTGCCAAAGTAACTTCCCGGGTAACTTTCTCCTTTCTTAATGTAATTCCTAAAATACTCTCTATCCTGGCAATCAACGCAAAATTATCTTCTGGTAATCCGCCATTCTCAACAACCTTCAAAACATCCTCATCCTTCCCTAATTGATCAGCAAACTGTTTTCTAGACAGTCCCAATCCACGTCTCTTCTTAACAATTTCCCAATGAAAATTATCTACTAAGGAGGCCAAAACATCATTTCTCTTATAAACATCCTTCCTCCAAGTCTCAACCCTTGGCACCTTTCTCTTAGGCTTATAAGTTAAATCCAACGTCTTGCTTTCTCTTGACTCTTCCATATTTTTCTCAACAGCTGCATCTGGAAAGTTTCTAAGAATAAACAGCTCCTCATCTCTTGCTTGAGATTCTGGAACTCTTATTATCTCTCCTTCTTTTATCACTTCTACGATTCTTTCAGACATCAAAAAACATCTTCTTATGCATTTAAATTAATTATTGGCATCAAAAACAATATTCCTGGCGTCTTCTAGGGTTATAATATCGTCAATAATTCTTTCTTCGTCTATTAAAACAACAGGTAATTCAGTCAAATCATAATTCTCCAGAGCAATATTAACAGACTCTAAATCCAAGTTAGCGGCAATTGGGATAAGTAAAATCTCTTCAGGATTTCCACCCTTAATGTCTCCCAAAAGTCTTGAAAAAAAGATCTGTTGAGATCTTACGCCAACATCTTGTGTTTCATACTCATAAAAATAAACAACAGTATGGAACCCATCTCCGCACCTATCCTTCAGCTTAATACTCTCCACCCATAATAGAGTTCTTAACAAGTCATACCTTCTATGGATTATCTTCAAATCGTTCGTAAATTTGCTCGCAGAATCATACTTTTCTAATTTAAGAGCCTCTCCGTAGATTTTATCAGCAAATCCAAAAGTACTTTCAATTGCTAAATCACAACTAAGATTCAGATTCTCAATTATCTGGTTCCTTAGTTGTTCATCCAACAAATTCAATTCAGAGTTGGCAAGATTAATTTCAATTTCCTGCGCCCTTCCTCTTTCAAGCACAAAACCAAGAAGCATCCCAAATAAAAAAACTACAATTGTAAAAATCAATGCCTGCCAAAAAGCATGTTTAGGATTCATTACCATGTATAATTTCTCCTTATCATTTTGTATATGGCGTGAACCACAATGAAGGGGTACAAAGCCAGGTATATTGTGAGATAAAAGAGGATATTAAAAATTTTATTGTTCTTGGCCGTAGAGTCACTAAGGATAGTCAGGGATAAAATAGTAAATGCCCCCCCTAAAACAAAAAGAACTCCTCCAAAAAAATTCAAAATAGAGGGAGAGAAGGTTAAATCCTGTAAACTTACAATAGTTGAACTAGCGTAAATGGAATATTTAGTCGAAAGATAAGAGACCAAAACTCTCTTAAAAATCAAATAAGCAAATAGCCCCAAACCAAAAACTCCTAAAAACAAAGAAGTTGCAAACCAAGGCACAACAAAAAAACCAAGCATGTGTCTCCTAAAAAGATATTTTCTATATTTCCATAAAGTCTGCTTTCCACCAATGTTCCACCTTATCCTCTGCTTCCACCATTTTTTAAAACTATTAGGAGTCTCTGAATAGGTTCGAGTAGCTAGACTCATCCTAGTCAAATAACCGCGAGACATCATCTTCCAAGAAATTTCTATATCTTCAGTCATATTTTTTACATCAAATAAACCAACTTCAAACAACACTTTCTTATCATACAATGCAAATGGACCTGGCGTAACATAAACCGCATCAACCATATCTAAAAGTTTTCTGTTGAATGCTATTACTGCATACTCTATCGCCTGCAACTTTTGAATAAATGTTTTGGGATTCTTAGTCAAAATAGTGCAAGTAACTGCCCCCACTTTTTTGTCAGTCTGCAAGAAGCCAATCATTTTCTTTAAAGCATCTGGATTGGGAGTGGAATCAGCATCTGCAACTGCCACATAATCAAACTTAGAAGCCCTAATACCAATATTCCTGGGTTCTGCCGCACCACCTGAATTCCTCTCATTCACAATCAACTTAACATTATCATACTTCTTCACATATTTCCTCACAACTTCTACACTGTTATCTGTGCTCTTATCATCAACAACTATAATTTCTAATTTGTCCTTGGGCCAATCTAGGCTCACCAAAGATTTTATGCCTGCTCCAATTTCCTTTGCTTCATTATAACATGGAATAACAATGGTAACTCCTTCTATTCTTCCCGGAGGATAATCAAAAACTTTTTTTCTATTAGGGAAATATATGAAAACAAATAAAGCTAGCATATAAAGACCAATAAACACATAAGCAAAAAATACAAAATCAACAAAACTATTAACCATTCTCTATTCTATAAACCTGCTTGCCCTGATCAACTTGAAAATAATCATAAAATTCATCACTCAAAGTAAGCTCAGATGTATGCCCTATCTTTTTCTTTTTAATCAATCCCATTTCAACAAACTTCTTAACATGATCATAAGCCTTATTACCCCTTATTTTAACTAATACTGATTGTTTCATAGGCTGTTTGTATGCAATGATTGCCAAACTTTCTTGCTCAGCGTTACTAAATTCACTACTCCCTCCAGCCAGTTTGTTAACCATTCCGGTAAATTCCTGAGAGACATCCATCTTCCATTTGCCCTCCCTTTTAATTATTTCAATCGCCGAATCCGAATACCTCTCTTTTAAATCATCCAAAATCCTCCTAAGGAGAATTGGATTAACATCAGTTAGACCTATTAATTCCTGTAAACCTAAAAATCTACCAGAAATAAACAAGGCAGCTTCAACTTTCCTGGTGTTTTCTAAATCACTCTCCCTGTCTATCTCATCAACACTCTTGCTAGAAATTTCCATAACAATCTCTATAAATTGATGTTTTTAAAACCTATCCCAGTCCAATCAACAACCCTTCAATAATCGCTGCCACTATCAGCAAGGGCAAGATTATAGTTAAGAACACCTTTAAAGAACTCCGGAGCCTTCTGTAAAATTCTTTTTTTATATTTTTGCCAGAAAACCAAAAAGTGCCAAATTTTATTCCTAAACCGACAGCAATAAAAATCGCAGGAAGCTCAAATATTCCATGAGGAGCAAGCCTCCAGAATGTAAAGATGCCTTCAACCGCAATTGCCTTATTCATGACAAAACCCAACAAAACCCCATTCACCAAAATACTCATCACAGGGACAATTCCTAAGAGCATGCCTGAAAGAATAGAAATAAAAGCAGAGCCTAAATTATTCCAAAATATAAATAAAATTAATCCTTCTGTACTCAATCCCTCAGTCTTATCAACCAAATCCCGGATAATTTCTAAAAGATAATTTTCAAAATACCCCTGGAATATAAAACCAACCAATCCCCCAGCCAAAAATAAAAAGATGGCAGAATAGATATAATTCTTGCTCTCCTTTATGTAATCCCAACTATCCTTAAACCAATTACTCCTCTTTCTATTTATCCTCGTTCTTTGTTTCTTTCTCATCTAAACATCCTATTCAATAATTTTACCTTTCTTGAATACTTATTCCTTAAGTAAAATCCATATATGACTCCTACTACCAATCCCCCAAAATGAGCTGTATTGCCAATTGGCCAATTTCCTAAAGCAGAAACTATCCACAATCCAAACATTAAAAATACCATCCCTGCCCACAGAGGCATAGGGATAATGAAAAATACCAGAACCCTAAGTTTTGGAAGCAAAACTGCCAATAGTCCGCCAATCCCAAACAATGCACCGGAAGCCCCAACAGCAAACGCATCAATACTTCCAAACAATCTTTCTCCACCGGGCACATAAAGTCCAAGATATGCAAGACCAACGAAAAACAAACCCGCTGCAATTCCCGAAATCAAATAAAACCACAAAAACCTTTTCCTTCCAATTATCTTCTCAACTAAATTCCCAATAAAGAACATTGAAACCATATTAACAAACAAATGGGTAAAACTTCCATGCATAAACATACTTGTAATCAAAGTCCAGATATATCCCTGAACAAACAACTGCGGGTTCAACGCTAAATACTGTAAAAAGCTTCCTCCAAATGCATCAACACTAGTTAAATTAACACTTAATATAACAATCAAAAGTAAAACCAAGAGAAATACAATAACATTCAGATAAATCAAAAGATTTGTTAAACTAATTCTTTCAAAAAAACCCTTCTTATATCTACGAAGATATCTTTTAGAATGCCTCCTCATTTATTTCCTCCTTCCCTTAAATGCTTTAGAAATTGATTTTCCCTTACCACTTGAAGGTTTCTTTCCTTTCTTGGGCTTCTCCCTCTTCACGACTTTTGACTTTGGCTTCTTAGATTTTTTAATTTTCATTACAGGTTTTTTCTTTCCTGTTTTTTTAACACCCTTCTTTCCCTTCTTAGGCTCTTTCCTTCCCGTCTTCTTTCCTGTTTTTTTAGAGGACCCCTCCATCTCTCTTTCCCTTTTCTTTCTTCTAGCAGCCCTTTCTGCTTTCTTTTTCTTTTCCTCTCGCTTTAGCTTCCTCATGACTGCAGCATCTTCTTTCTTAACCATCTTATCAAATTCCTCATTAGCAATATCTAAATCTTTCTTTAACTTGTCTATTTCTTGTCTAATTTGACCTAAAACTTCTTCATTGTCCTTAAGATGCAAAACATCTCCGCATTCAGGACATGCAAAATAATTATGTAATGCATCTTCCTCTGAAAACTCGACATCACAATTAGGACAATGATAAAATCTCGCCTCTTTTCTAATTTCAAAAGCCCTTTCCAGCTCTTTTATTCTCTTCTCTAACAATGTTTTCAAATTCTCTAAAGACCTTGTGGTTTCAAAAGTCCAAAAATAAGTGTACCATCCCCCATTTTTCTTATCCTTTTTTCTAACAAAACTAACCAATCCTTCATCCGAAAGCTTATACAACAAGTTCCTAGTTTGGTTTATAGTAATCTTTAACTTCTCAGCTATAGTAAATTCATTAACATTTTTCTTACCAAATAAAATATCGACAATAGTTACAGCATCCTCTCCAACACTGGACTGCACAACATCTCTGACTAAATTTATCTGAACAGAATCTGGACTTTTCTTACTCGTCTTAGTTCCATTATCAATCCTCTTGTTCTTCTTCACGACTTTTGACCTTGATTTTTTAACTTTTTTTATAGATTTCCTAGGGGGCATAACTACCTATTAAAAACACCAAATAAAAACCTTTCGCCTGTCAGCTTTAGACATATCTTTCGCAACATATATAAACCAAATTAACCAAATGAGAGTATACTAAAGAGGGAAAAATGTTATTCAAGAAAAAAGAGGACAATGCTGGAAAATTACCTGACTTGCCTCCTGCACCCAACTCCAGAATCAACATGCCTCCAATAAGACCACTCAATGAAAAAAGAGAGGCCATGCCAGAGGTTCCTCCTGTAAAACCCTATCCTGCACAAAAAATAAAAGAAGGGTTTCAACCATCTATTAAACCAAATCTTCCTCCCTTGCCTGAGTTTAAAGATGACAGGCCAATATCAGAAGTAGGAAAGATACCTAATTTCCCTGAAAAACCAGAGCCTGAGGTTATACCTGCCCAAGTTTCTTTACCTTCCTCATATGAACAGGAACCGAAGACAAAAGGACCCATTTTCATAAAACTAGAAAAATTCAAATCGGCTAAAAATTCAATAGATAAAATACAAGAGAAGCTAGAAGAAATCGATGAACTCCTAAAGAAAACCAGAGAAATAAGAACAAAAGAAGAACAAGAGTTATCGTACTGGGAAAAAGAAGTACAAGACTTAAAGCTTAGATTGGAAAGAGTAAACAACAGCATATTTGAAAAAGTAGAATGACATCTGAATACGTAAAACTAAATCGTTCTGAAAAGATAATGGGGCAAAAAGACCTTTTAAACTGTGAAGTGCTTCTCCTAGATTCTATTAAAAGGATGCAAAACTATAAGGAACTTCGAAAAGAAGAGTTGGCTGCTAAAATTGTGCTCAAGAAAAAAGCAAATGAGGCCGTAGACGAAATAAAGGTATTAGAAAAAGTGCTACCAAAGACAAAAGATACAAAAGATGAAGAAGAGCCAAAAAAGAAAACGTCAACAGAGAGGCGCCAAGATTTAGAATTAGAAATCGATGAAATAATGCGAAAAATCGAAACTCTAAAGTAAACAAATTTAAAACCTCTAAATATCTAGGATATTAATGGAAAGAAAAGAATTAATCAAGAAATATCTGGATTTTTTCAAATCAAAAAAGCACAAGGAAATTCCAAATGCTTCATTAATCCCGGTAAATGATCCTACTGTATTATTCACAACAGCTGGAATGCACCCTCTTGTTCCTTACCTAACGGGAAACAAACACCCATTAGGAAAAAGACTTGTTAATGTTCAAAGATGCATCAGAACAGGAGATATAGATGAAGTCGGAGACCCAGTACACCATACTTTTTTTGAGATGCTCGGAAACTGGTCTTTGGGAGATTACTGGAAAGATGAGGCAATAAAATACACTTTCGAATTCCTAACTAAAATTCTTAAAATGCCAAAGGAAAAACTAGCAGTCTCTTGTTTTAAAGGAGATAAAACTGCTCCAAAAGACGAAGAATCTGCAAAGATATGGGCATCTCTCGGAATAGCAGAATCCCGAATCGCATTTCTTGGAAAAGAAGACAATTGGTGGGGCCCAGCAGGAAAAACAGGCCCATGCGGTCCAGATACAGAAGTTTACTATTGGACAGCTTCAGGACCAGCTCCAAAATCATTTAATCCTGAAAACAAAAATTGGATGGAAATAGGTAACGATGTATTAATGCAATACAACAAAGCTTCAGAAACCGAATATTTAGAGTTAGAACAAAAAAATGTCGATTTCGGAGGCGGTTTAGAAAGAACACTTGCCATACTCAACAAATTAGATGATAATTATCTTTCCCCCATATTTTATCCAATAATAAAAGAAATTGAAAGACATTCCTCAAAGAAATACGACAACACACTCTATACTGCCTCGATGAGAATTATTGCAGATCACATCAAAGCAGCAGTTATGATTCTTGCTTCTGGATTCATCAAGCCCAATAATGTAGAACAAGGATACGTCTTGAGAAGATTAATTAGAAGAGCAATAAGTCATGGGAAAAAACTTGGAATCGAAGAAAACTTTACAGCCAAACTGGTTCCAACAATCCTTTCAATCTATCCTGATTACCCTGAATTAAATAAAAATAAAAATTTTATTATAACCCAATTAGATGAAGAAGAAAATAAGTTCCGTAAAACATTAGAAAGGGCATTACGTGAATATAAAAAATTTGCAAAAAATAAAAAGATATCTGGAAAAGAAGGCTTCCTCTTATTCCAAAGTTATGGGCTCCCAATAGAAATGACAGAAGAACTGGCTAAAAACGACAAGGTGACATACGATGCTAGCACATCTTACGCATTATTAACCAAACATCAAGCACTATCAAGAACACAGTCTGCAGGAACTTTTAAATCCGGCTTAGCAGACCACTCAGAACAAACAACCAAATTACACACAGCCACTCATTTATTAAACGCAGCACTTAGAAGAGTCCTCGGTCCTGAAGTAAAACAACGCGGCTCTAACATAACTCCTGAAAGATTAAGGTTTGATTTCAATTTCCCAAGAAAAATGACAGAAGATGAAATAAAAAAAGTTGAAAATCTCGTCAATAAAAAAATATCTCAATCTCTAACAGTCAAAAGAGAAGAAATGACTCTAAAAAAGGCCCTAAAAGAAAAAGCTCAGGCAGAATTCGGAGCCAAATATCCGAACAAGGTATCTGTTTACACTATTTTGGATAAAACTGAAAAATCTGGCTTTTTCTCTAAAGAAATTTGCACTGGTCCTCATGTATCAAACACAAAAGAAATCGGAACATTTAAAATACTCAAAGAACAATCATCATCAGCAGGTATAAGGAGGATAAAGGCGGTTATAAAATGAGCGAAGATTCATGTATTTTTCCAAAGTGTCCAAAATGCAACGAAGGATATCTATTACCCTTTTCATTCAAAGAAGATGTCTTTGAAAAATGGATGTGCACTAAATGTGAACACTTGATTAGAAAACCTAGATAAATTCTAACTTACACTAATATACAACCCGAGAGCAATAGCGAGAAGCATACAATACAGGCCAAACCATGCTAAATTCTTTCGGGAAACAAGAAGATAATTGAAGATTAAGTGGATACTAAGAATCCCAACAACAAAACTAACAACTGTAGCCCAAATCAACTCAGGAGGGATTGAACTATTTCCAATAGTCAAAACATTAGCGCCGAAAACAACTGGAATTGAAAGTAAAAACGCAAATTTCATAGCAGCCTTTTCATCTAAACCCATCATAATACCACCTGAAATTGTAGACCCTGATCTAGAAATTCCTGGAATTATTGCCATTGCCTGAGCAACACCTATAAAAAAAGCACCTTTCCAGCCCAATTTTTCTATTTTAACATTTCCAGGAACACTAGCAATAAATAAAAACAATCCGGAAAGACCAAACCCTAAAGCCAGCAAACCCAGATTAGTCAAAACCGCATCAAAATAATCTCGAGCGAAATAACCTACAAAAAAAACAGGAATAGAAGCAACAATCAATAACAAACCCAATCGCCCATTTTCGCTCTTAAATTTGCCCTTTAACAAATCCTCTATTATATCAACAATATCTTTCCCAAAATAAACAAAAACAGCCATTAATGTTCCAAAATGCAAGGCAACATCGAAAGTCAAACCCCCATCATATCCCAGAATAGCCTCAAATAAGACCAAATGCCCTGAACTTGAGACTGGCACCCACTCAGTAATCCCTTGTATAACGGCTAAAATCACAGCCGAGATTATTTCATTCATCAAATCCGCAGTTAAAAGTCATTAATAAATTATATTATACTCAATCCATATTCTCCCACATTAATTCCAATTCTTCCTCCTCTTCCCCACTAATATTCTCAGTCTTCCCAGTCATCTTAGAAAACAAAGAAATAACCCGACATTTCCAGCAGAGCGGTTCTGCCAATCCATCCTCGCTCCAGTCAAACCCTGCCAGGTCATACTTCAAATCAAACAATCTTTTACATTTCAAACACCGTTCCGGTACAAGCAAACTTTCCATACTATATAATGTGGTTTCTAATATATATACAAATAACTGCCTCTAAAACATCTTTCTTGGAACAATTCACCTTAAATAGAATAGCATTTTACAATAACAAAGCAGATGATGTCGCAGATTAGGTTGTTTTAGCCATTTTTATCTCTCCTGTCGCTTTCGGTTGTTTAATTGAGTTTAACAGTATAGTTTCCCATCTGTTTCCATTAACTCCTATCCCACATCTTTCAGCGGGTGTCATTTTATCCTTAACTCCTTTTCTTACGAAGTTATGGAATACTTTAAAGCCATCAGCGTAAGTTTGAGTTTCATTAATACCTCTCCTTATTTTCTCAAATTCTTTCTGATGAGTGTGGTGGTTTTCTATTGCGTTATTGTTAATTTGTTTTCTTCTGCCTAAAATTGAAGTATGCTTTACTTTTCTCTCATTACCCCAATTCCTAAATGTCTTTCTTATTCCATCTTGATATGATGGAAGTTTATCAGTTATGATTTGATAAGGTATTTTTCCATTTTGCCTATATGCTTCTGTCATAACTTTTTGAGCATCTTTCTTGCTTCTTGTATGTCCAGACACTTCCGAAGCTAAAAGGAATTGTGTGCCTTTGTCCATTACATTCCATTTATATTCGTAATCTGCTCCTACTTTTCTATTTCCTTTTTTTGTTCTTACCATAGTTTCATCAGCGTGCCAGATATTAGTTACATTCTTTGGTTGGATTGTCTTGCTGTATTTTTCCATAACTTTAACAAATCTTAAAACCCATCTCCTTATTGTTTCATGGTGTAAATCCAAACCATAAAATTGCTTAAATTGGTCTGCTATATCTCTATAAGATAATCCTTTGTAATAACAATCCATAGCTAAACAAACAAGTTTAGCATTTCCTTTTATGTTTTTAATTGGGCTTAAAACGAATTTCTTTTGGCAATCTTTACAATTAAATCTCTGCTTTTCTCCAATTTGGGTTTTTCTTGTTCCAAACTTAATTATATTTTTAGAAGAACAATAAGGGCAACAATCATTAAGAGGTTTTTCTATTATTAGCTCTATTTCTGGCTTAATCTTTTCCTCAACTTCGTAAGAAGTTTTTAGTTTCTCAAAAAGAAGTATGGCTTTAATATGTTTGCAGTATAATCCTTTTCCTTTACATCTTCTTTCAAAATCTTGACATTCACAAGAATAAGCGTCTATGTGAGTAACCTTATATTTTTTTGAGCTATCAAACTGCGAAGGCACTAAATAAGTAAATTCATCTAAAAGCTGTGGCTCTCCTTTTTGTAAGATAGCTTCAGCTCTCTTGCTTCTCTTGTCTGCAAATTCTCTTATTTGGTTTTGGTCTGTTTGTATCATTTTATTGTATTAGTTATTTACTAATTATATTAGTATATGGTTATATATAAACCTTTCGGTTTTTTCTGGAAACCTTTAAATATATGGATACCTATGGATACCCATGATAAATGTAAATACGACGACAGCAAAAAAACTTATCTTAGAAAGTGGATATGAAAAGATTTATACCGACGAGGTTAAAACAAATGGTGGTAATTCTGGGAAGATTGGATGTAAAAAAGAGTTTATCGGCAGAGAAGTTGTTATTTTTGTTCTAAAAGAAAGAGGAGATAAAAAAGATGGAAAGTGAATTAAGATTAGCCATAAAATTATTTGAAGAAAAAGTTAATAATACCGAAGAAGAATATAAAAAAAGATGTAATGGAAATTTTGATAAGGAAAAGATGAGGCGATATGTTAATAGGAAACTCAAAAAAGAGATTATGATACTTAATTATGTTAATCTTTTTCCTTCTGCTCGTGCTATAACTTTAACCAAAAAGTTTAAATACTAATTATCTTTCCTATTGACTAATATGGTTAATCCAATTCCAAAATGGGTGTGGAAGCGTTACGCTTTGCTATGGAAAAAGTTTGGTGATAAAAACTTTACTTTTGAACAGGCGAAGAAAGAATTAAAATTTGTAGATGGAAATGTAGTAAGCGTTATGTTTAATGAATTAAAAAATGCGGGATGGATTGCTGTTAATCTTGACGAGAAAGATAGCAGGAAAAGAGTTTATAATTTATTAAATCCTATAACTATCGTGGAGAGTGTTACCAAATGATTTTAAGACCAACAAAAACAGAACATGCAGACATCTGGAGTTATCTAAATGGCAAAACCAAATTATACTAATTGGAATAAAGAAGATTTGATTAAAGAAGTTGAAGCATTAAAGAAACAAAAGACTTTTGGATTGGTTTGGGAGAGAGATAAAACAAAAGAGGTTTTTGATTATTATCTTAATTGGGATGGAACACAAAATAAAGAAACTTTTGGAGAAGAAGAGGGAAAATTTCCTGTATTGCAAGAAGTTAAAACCAAATCAATAGACAACCAAGACCCAAAATATAATATTATGATTGAAGGAGATAACTACCATGCTCTTGCTGTTCTAAATTTCACACATAACAAAGCAATAGATGTTATCTACATAGACCCACCTTATAACACAGGTGCGAGAAATTGGAAATATAATAATGATTATGTTGATAAAGAAGACGCTTACAGACATAGCAAATGGTTAAATTTTATGGAGAAGAGATTAAAGATTGCTAAAAATCTCTTAAAAAAAGATGGTGTATTAATCTGTGCTATTGATGAGAATGAGTTATGGAGATTAGGTTGTTTGCTTGAAGAAGTTTTTTTTGATTATGAAACTCATTTAGTAACAATAGTCCATAACCCCAAAGGAGTTCAAGGTAAAAATTTTTCATATACTAATGAATTTGCTTTTTTTGTTGTTCCCAGAGGACAGAAAGTTATAGGTAATAGAAAGTTAAGAGAAGATGAGATATATTGGAGTAATTTGAGAAATTGGGGTGGCGAATCACTAAGGACAGACGCAAGAAATTGTTTTTATCCTATAATTGTTAAGGGAGATAAAATTGTTGGATTTGGTGATGTTCCTAAGAATGATTTTCATCCAAAAGCACAAACAGAGAAAAAGGGAGATTTATATCACATCTATCCTATAGACATACAAGGAGTAGAGAGAAAATGGAGATATGCTCGTCAGAGTGTAGAATCTATAAAAGATTTCTTAAAAGTTAGAAAATCTAAAGATAGAATAGAAATTGAGATAGGAAAAGATTTTGGAACTGTTAGAACTGTCTGGCAAGATGCCAAATATGACGCTTCCGAATATGGCACTAAATTAGTAAATGCTTTAGTTCCTAATGGAAATTTTGATTTTCCAAAATCTGTTTATGCTGTTTTTGATTGCATTTATCCAATAATCTCGGAAAGAAAAAATGCAGTTGTTCTTGATTATTTTGCTGGGTCAGGAACAACAGGACACGCCACTATGATGTTAAACAAACAAGATGGTGGAAATAGAAAGTTTATACTTTGCACTAATAACGAAAACAAAATATCGGAAGAGGTTTGCTATCCAAGAATAAAAGCCGTAATAAAAGGAAATGAAAAATACCAAGACATCACAGGAATAAAAGACAATTTCAAATATTTTAAAACAGATTTCGTTGATTCCGCACCAACAGACCAGAACAAAAAGAAAATAGTAGATAAATCCACAGAAATGTTATGTATTAAGGAGAATGCCTTTAAACCAATTATTGACAAGAAGGGATATAAAGTTTTCAAAAATTCAGACATCCATTTAGGAATTATTTTTGATGATGAACAGATAGATAAATTTGTTAAAGAAGCAAAAAGCATTAAAGGAAAATTCCATGTTTATGTTTTCTCTTTTGATGACAGCGTTCCAAAAGAAGAATTTAAAATTATGGAGGGAAGAATTAAATTATGTCCTATTCCAGAGGTTATACTTCATGTTTATAGGAAAATTTTCAAATGATAGAATTAAAAGATTATCAGGAAAAAGCAATAGAGAAATTAAAAGACGAAGTTAATGAGTTATTAGAATCTGATGATAGTAAAATCTGCGTCTTTAAATCTCCGACAGGTTCAGGAAAAACTTTAATGATGGCAGAAGCATTAAAGAGATTAGTAAGATTAAGAGAAGACAACAAAAAACTATCTTTTATTTGGATTTCTGTAAATAAACTCCATGACCAAAGCAAAGATAGTTTAGACAGATATTACGAAGATATCAGAATAATAAAGTGTTCTAATTTTGAAGATTTGCAGGATAAAACAATAGATGAGAATGAGATTTTATTTTTTAATTGGCAGAGCATTAACAAGAAAGATAACATTTACATAAGAGAAAATGAACAAGATAATAACCTTTCCAATATTATAACAAATACAAAAGATGAAGGAAGAGAAGTTATTTTAATAATTGATGAGAGCCATCATACAGCGAAAGCAGAAAAATCAAAAGAAGTTATTGAAGCAATAAATCCAAAAGTTACTATTGAAGTTTCAGCTACACCACAAATAAAAGACCTCTCCAGAATTGTTGAAGTTGATTTTAAGAAAGTTCAAGAAGAAGGCATGATTAAGAAAGAAGTTACAATAAATCCTGAAATTGATAAGATAAAAGTGGGTGGAAAAAGCACAGATGACATAGTTATTGATTCTGCATTAAAGAAAAGAAAGGAATTAAAAAAACTTTATGAGAAAGTCGGCTCAAATATTAATCCTCTTATTCTTATTCAGTTGCCAGACAGCAAAGCAGGAGTTCTTGACAGAAAAGACGAGGTTATAGAAACTCTAAAGAAAAAAGGAATAACAACAGACAATAGAAAATTAGCAATTTATCTTTCAGATAAAGATAGTAAGATTAATCTTGAGAACATAAGCAAACCAGATAACGAAGTGGAAGTTTTATTATTCAAACAAGCGATAGCATTAGGATGGGATTGCCCAAGAGCACAGATTTTAGTTTTATTTAGAGATTGGAAAAGTATAGAGTTTTCAATTCAGACAATAGGCAGAATAATGAGGATGCCTGAATTTTATCATTATGATGAAAACGAGTTAAATAGGGGTTTTGTTTTTACGAATTTATCAGATGTAAAAATTGCAGAGGATATAGCAAAGGACTACATTACAATTCACGAGGCAAAAAGAAGGGACGAGTATAAGGAGATTAAAATTAATTCTTCTTATTTGAAAAGACAAAGGGAGAAAACAAGATTATCTGGAGAATTTTCTAAGATATTTTTAGATGTTGCCAAAAAAGACAATTTGAAAGATAAGATAAACAAAAATCCTTCTGATTTAGTTAATACTTTAATCATAGACGGACGAATAGTTAATTTGGATAAGATTCAAGATGTTAAATCTAAGAATCATTTAGAAGTTAAAAAGACAGCAAGGGAATTACAATACCATTTTGATTTATTTCTTCGTTCTGTCTGCACACCCTACGCTCCTGTTCGTTCAAGTGAAATAATTAGGACTTCTTTATATCGTTTTTTCGCTAAAGAAATTGTAATAGACGACTATACAGAAATTCAAAAGATTATTTTAGGAACAGAAAATAATCAGTATTTTATAGATTCTTTAAATAATGCTAAAGAAGTTTATGATAAAGAAGTTGTGCAAAAGCTAAAAGAAGAAAGAGAAAGCGAGGAGTATGTTTGGGAAGTTCCTGAATCTGTGATGTATAACAGCAGAGCAAAAGAAGTGGATTATAAAAAATCTGTAATGAAACCTCACTTTACAAAAGCCGAAAGCACACCAGAAAAGGATTTTATCGGCTTTTTAGAAAAATCTGATAATGATGTAGTATGGTGGTATAAGAATGGAGAAGGAGAGAAAAAGTATTTTTCCGTTAAGTATAGAGATAGTAAAAAAGTTCCAAGAGGATTTTATGTTGATTTTATTGTTTTAACTAAAGATGGAAAGATAGGACTTTTTGATACAAAAGCAGGAAGAACAGCAGAAGATTCAAAACAAAAAGCCGAAGCCCTGCAAAAATACATAAAAGAACAAAATGAGAAGCATAATAAGAAGTTATGGGGTGGGATAGTCGTGCCGAAGAATGACAGCTTTAGATATAACTCACAAGAGAAATATCAGTTTAATGAAGCAAATTTAGGAGAAGATTGGGATTTTTTGAGTTTTAGTTAAGCTACCAACCGCTATGCGACACCTAAATCATCAACCGAAAGTGCGACAACATCAACAAAGCATAGCTTTATAATGAGACTCACCATACTTTCAGACACAAATTAATTACTTTTCAGAGATTACTCCACAAAAATCCCTGGCCTTCCGGGCTTCACCTTCTTTGATTTTCCTTGAGGGTCATACTTCTTGGAATCATTAACTGCAAACACCTTAACAGGTAATCCAACTTTCTCGCTCAAAAATCCTTCATCATAATTTTTAACTTCCTGAGGAAGAACGTAAACGTAAACTTTCTCTCCCTTGCCAATCAATTTCAAAACGTGTGCGATATCATTAACAGTCTTGCTTAGGGCTTCATCTGCTTTCTCAATTGAATCATTAATCTTCTTCTCATCAAACTTAGGCCAACTACTTTTAGAAACCAATCCCTTTCCGAATCTAGACCATAATTCCTCCCCGACATGCGGGCAAAATACAGAAAGCATCTTAACAAACGATTCCATATCTTTCTTCGAACATCCAGATTCAATCACATCAAATACCTTTCTCAATTTTATAACAGCTAAATTATATTTCATATATTCAATATCTTCTGCAATTTCCTTAATCGATTTATTAACATAATGTTCAACCCTTTCATCACTCTTCTTAGCCCTCCATTTATGCTTCATAACTCTCATCAAAAATCTCAAACTTCCTTCAATTCCTTTATCACTCCAATTAAAATCTTTATCAGACGAGGCAACAGAAACCAAAAATAATCTTAACGTATCTGCCCCATACTTTTCAATTATCTTCAATGGCTCAATAACATTCCCTCTGCTTTTACTCATTTTCTCTCCATCTTTGGCATGAACAATTCCTTGTGTGAAATACCTCCTAACAGGTTCATCTATCTGGATTAGTCCTAAATCTCTCAAGAATTTAGTATAAAATCTGGCATATATCAAATGCATCGTTATATGCTCAGGCCCTCCAATATAAAAGTCAACAGGCATCCAGTAATTCGCCTTCTTCGAATCAAATATCCTCTTATTATTTCCAGAATCTGTATATCTTAAGAAATACCAGCTGCTATTAGCAAAAGTATCCATTGTGTCTGTTTCCCTTCTTGCTCCTCCAGAACATTTAGGACATTTCACTTTAATCCAACTCTCATTAGTCAATAAAGGATTCCCTTTTCCAAATTCGACTTTCTTTGGAAGTTTAACAGGCAAATCTTTCTCTCTTACGGTCTGTATCCCACATTTATCACAATAGATAATTGGAATCGGGGTTCCCCAATACCTCTGTCTAGAAATCAACCAATCACGAAGTCTAAATGCTTTCTTCTTCCTTCCCAAATTCTTCATCTGCAAGGCATTAGTAATATGGTTCTTCGCCTCCTCACTCTTCAATCCATCAAACCCTTCTGAATTAACCAAAACACCATATCCACTAAACGGCAACTTATCCGCTTCAACAACTTTCTTTATCTCCAATTGATACTTCTTAGCGAAATCATAATCTCTTTCATCATGCCCTGGTACTGCCATCACCATTCCACTTCCATAATCAGCAACAACAAAATTACCGGTCCATATCGGGATTTCTTCTCCGGTTAAAGGATGTTGAGCATAGCTTCCAGTAAACACACCTTCCTTTTCCAGCTTGTCCATGTCTTCCTGCTTAGTACTCTTAATCTTCTTCAAAAATTTCCTTACATCGGTCTCCTGTTCTTTTGTAACAAGACTCATCAACTCAGGGTGTTGGGCTGAAATCACCAGGAAGGTTACACCAAATAAAGTATCAACTCTTGTTGTAAACACCTTCCATAAATTTCCATTAACATCAAAATCAACTTCCGTACCCTCACTTCTACCAATCCAATTTCTCTGAAGTTTCTTGGCCCTCTCACTCCAATCCAATTTATCCAAGCCATCGACTAACTCATCGGCATAATCAGTTATCTTCAAAAACCATTGTTCCAATTGCTTCACTTCAACTTCTTGCTCCTCATGCCTCCAACACCTGCCATTAACAACCTGCTCATTCGCCAGAACTGTCTGACATTTTCCACACCAATTCACTCCTGATTTCTTTCTATATGCTAATCCTCGTTCAAACATCTTCAAAAAAATCCATTGATCCCACTTATAGAAATCAGAGTCATCTGTTCTTACAATTCTACTCCAATCATAACTCCACCCCATCGCTTTCTGCTGTTTCATAAAATTAGCAGTCGTCCTCTTGTTGTAATCCATAGGGTGCTCTTTATATTTTATTGCCGCATTTTCTGCTGGAAGACCAAGAGCATCATATCCCATAGGATAAAGAACATTAAACCCTTGTAATCTCTTAAACCTGGCATAAATATCGCCAAGAGTAAAGACAAACGCGTGTCCTATGTGCAACCCCTCTCCGGATGGATATGGAAACATATCCAACACATAATACTTCTCCTTTTGATTCCTAGTAACTGCAAACGCCTTCTCCTTCTCCCAGCGCTTCTGCCACTTTCTTTCTATCTTTCCAAAATCTATCATCTTCATACCCTTCTCAACTCTCACCCAATTATAAATTTTCCCATAATTTAAATATCCTTCATCCTTAAACAAAGTATGATACAAGCCAAGTTATCCAGAGACAAATTATATTCAAATAGTACTTTCGCATTTTCCTTATTTGAAAAATCAAGGTTCGGAGAAAAGAAACCAAACAAGATAGAATACTCTGGATATGAAGCCCTCTTCCTATTACAACAAAAAAAACTAAAAATATTTCAAAATAAAAAACAATTAACAGAAGACCAACTCCTATCAAGATTAAAAAGAAAGGACAAAAATTTTGAAACTAAATCTCTCGTTTTCAATTATCTAAGAAAAAAGGGATATATAGTTAAAACAGCCCTAAAATTTGGGGCGGACTTTCGCGTCTATCAGAAAGGTATCAAACCTGGCCAGGACCATGCCCTATGGTTAGTCCATTGTGTTCGAGAATCGGAAAAAATCAGCTGGTACGAATTTTCAGCCAAAAACAGAGTAGCTCATTCATCTAGAAAAACCCTTTTACTAGCTATTGTAGATGATGAATCTGGAATCATATTCTACGAAATTGCCTGGAAGAAGCCTTAGACATAACAATATTTATATTCTCAAGCTCTAACTATTTCCATGCCTGATGTACAAAAAGTGGTGGAAACAAAAGATAAAATAATGTCAACCATAAAAGAAAAAGGTCCGACATACCCTGCAAGAATTGCTAGAGACGCTGGCCTTTCTCCCTTATTCACTTCAGCATTTCTATCAGAATTAGTGAAAGAAAGAAAACTAAAACTATCGAACATGAAAGTTGGATCTAGCCCAATTTATTACATAGAAGGTCAAGAAGAACAACTAGCAGACTTCGCAGAATACCTTAATCATAAAGAAAGAGAAGCATTTGAAACATTAAAAAAACAAGAAATTCTAAAGGATGATGACCAACAACCAGCAATCCGTGTTGCCCTAAGAAAGCTAAAAGACTTCGCAATTCCTGTTCAAGTAAGAATTGACGGAGAATCCCAATTATTCTGGCGCTACTTTCAATTTCCGGACTCTCAAACTAGGGGGAAAATCAGGGATTTGCTAAGCCCTTCACAAACACCCCAAGAACCAAAACCACAAAAGCCAATAACCAAAGAAAAACCAAAAACGGAAAACGCCGAAGAAAAACCAACACAAACCCAAGAAACCATAATTAAACCCCGAAAACCAAAACAAACAACATCAGAATTCGCAGAATCCATTAAAGATTATCTAGCAGCCAAAGATGTTGAAGTCCTTGAAGAGTTATCTGTCAAGAAAAAAGAATTCCAAGCCAAGGTAAGAACAGACACCTTATTCGGAAAACAAGAATACCTTCTAACAGCCAAAGACAAGAAAAAAATATCTCAGGATGATTTAACTATAGCAACTCAAAATGCTCAGGGAAAAAGAATGCAAGCCCTATTCCTCACACCAGGCCAATTAGACACAAAAGCCAAAGATTATTTAGAAGCCTGGCGAAACATAATAAAATTCGAGAAAATCAAAATATAAACCTTTAAAAACTCTCTCCCTCAACACTAATCATGGGTAGAATAAAATCTGCACTAATCAAGAGAACCTCTCATCAGCTATTGAAAGAGGATAATGATTTTACAGACAGTTTTGACTATAATAAGAAATTACTTAAAGATACGATGCCTAGTAAAAAGACCAGAAATAAGATAGCTGGGTATCTAGCAAGGCTCAAAAAAGCTGAGACTAAGAAACACGAGAAAGATGCCTCACCAACCCAACCAAAGCCCGAAGAACGATAATTCCGTATTTATTGGAAATAAGCCTATAATGAATTATGTAACCAGTGCTGTAATACAATTAAAAAACGGTTCCCCTGAAATCACAATCAAAGCAAGAGGAAAATTCATCTCAAAGGCAGTCGATGTCGCGGAAATAACCAGGAAAAGATTCCTCAAGGAACTTAACTTACAAGTAAATGACATCCAGATAGACACAGAGGAATACCAACAAAACGATAAGGAAATCAAAGTTTCTACAATAGATATTACAATTTCTAAATCTAACTAGGAACACTTAAAAACCATTTATTATTTCTACTCGAGACGCTGTAGTGTAGCGGTTAACACGCGGCTCTCATGAGGCCGAGATCGAGGGTTCAACTCCCTCCAGCGTCATATTTTTCTCAAACTTAGAATTCAATTCTCTGCATTTTTAAAAACTATAACTATTGTCGTATTCAACAAAGCCCGAAAATCTCTACTTACGTTTATTCTTAATAAAACCAACTTTTTTTCAAACAATGATAAATTTTCTTTCCCGCTAAATTGAAATTTTTATCTATCTTGAACTTTCTTCCAACGATAATCGTATTTATTCCGCTTACATTTATAAAAACGTCCCTTCAAGCCCAACTTAATAAGATAATCGTGAATTTGAGACAATAACTCCTTACATATAGCCTGTGACTCCAGCATTGGATAATATTAAGTTGAATTCTTTGTCAAGACTAAACTACCATCTGTTGCAAAGAATCCCTGAATTATATATCTAATCAATCCAGTTTCGTAAAAGTAATCTGGAATTGTAACTTTTCTTCCTTTTTTACCGATAGGAAACCCATAAGGATGAATCAAATCAAATAGCCTGTAATCTGTGAAATTAAAAACATAACCATTATAACTCCTCAATCCCTCTAAACAACATGAACCAATTAGAAAAAGAGTTGAAAAGATACACAACAGCAGAAAAAATACTATTCTTTTTTGACATCATACTTGCAATAGCAATCATAATTACAACCAGGACATTGCTAGAAACACAATTCGGAAAAGCAGTATTAACATTCGGGATAATCATGCTTGCCCTAATAACATCGCTAAAAATACTAAGATTATGGGGCCCTGGGAAATACTAACCTCCCACCCTACTAACTAGCCTAACCCCGTCCCCTTCTTTCCTTGGAACTATATGAATATGGGCATGCATCACTACTTGTCCAGCGACTTCCAAATTGTTCATCACTATATTAAATCCATCTCCAAACTTTTCTTCCATAAGTCTTTCAGCCACTTTCTTAACAAAATTCAACATTTCAACCCCTAACTTATCAGGAATATCTAATAATGTAACAAAATGCTTTTTAGGAACAACTAGAGTATGCCCTTCATTAACTGGACTGCCATCCCTAAATGCAACAAAGTTATCACTCTCATAAAAAGGCCCTTTCTTTATCTCTTTTTTAGCAATCTTGCAAAATATACAATTTTTATCTTTCATTCTAATTTTCAAATATGCTACTATAAAAACTTTCTCTCAACATCTCTCTATTAACATCTTCTTTTCCAGGTCTACTAAACCAACCCTTCTTTTTTTCCTTTATCCCAATCATGGCGGCAGCCAACTTGCCTACTTCCTTGCTAAATTGGCTTTTCCTGGAAAACAAAGGCATTGGAATTCTATGATACAAACTTAGGTTCACTTTCCTATTTTCCATAATCTTCGCAACAACCGGAACACCCACACTTTCCTGAACCTCTCCCAAACTAATTTGGCTATTCCCTTTATGAACTCTATTTAAAATCATTCCTGAAATTTCTGCACCTCTATTCCTCGCTACCTTCGTAATTTTCATGCTACAGCTCAAAGTAGGATAGTCTGGCGTACTGACAAGAAATAAACTATCGCTAGCGAGCATGGAAGAAATAATTTCCTCATTTAACGCTGGACTAGAATCAATAATAACAAAATCATAACCTCTCTTCAGAGAAGCCAGCTTCGCTCTTAACTTCATTGGGTTAAAATCCCTATTAAACATGAAATTCCCTGGAATAACATCGACATTATATTTTTCATGAACTGCAGCACTCATCCTGGTTCTTGAAGATGAAAGAGCATCATGCACGGTCTTCCCAGGAGAAATAATATCCATGTGTAACCCAAGATTAGGAGCAGAATAATTCCCATCTACTAACAAAACCCTTTTCCCATAAGTATTCGCCAATTCAGTTGCAAGAGACGCCGATAGTGTGGTCTTCCCAACTCCACCTTTCAATGAAACAAAGCTTATCACCCTTCCCATCTCAGGATTAATTAAAAGAAATTTATAAACCTAATGTCCAAGCAAAGAGGTAGCAAAATATAAGACGACTAATCCCAAAACAAAAAATACCAATGCTAAAAATGCCTTTCCTGGCTTTTCTTCCTTCGAAAGTTCAGGAATCAAATCTGAGGCGGCAATATACAAAAAGCTACCTGCAACAATTGGCAACAAAATTTCGACAAACTCTGCATCCTTCAAAATAAACCATCCCAGAACTGCCCCAACGACGGCAAATAAAGCACTAAGAAAATTCAATAACAATGCTTTCTTCCTACTAAATCCAGAATAAATTAAGATTCCAAAATCTCCAATTTCCTGTGGCACTTCATGCGTAATTACTGCAATTGTAGTTGCAATTCCAACAGGAATAGAAACAATATAACCTACGGCTATCAAAACTCCATCCAAAAGATTATGGACTCCATCACCTATCAAATTTAAAATTCCGAAATTTTTCTTATGTCCGTGCTCTTCATGTTTTCCAGTCTTATGACAATGATGCCAATACAAACCTTTTTCCAAAACAAAAAATAATGCGAATCCAGTCATTAATAAGATACTAAACATTAAAGGCTCCATTGACTCTAAAGCCTCGGGCATTATATGAAAAAACGCATTCCCTAACATCGCACCAGCAGCAAATGCAATCAAAATAAACAATATCTTTTCCAAAAGATTCTTATTGACACTCAAAAATAAGATTCCGATAAACGCCAATAAGCTCACAATCAGACTGCTTATCAATACATAACTAAACATTTTACTTAACTCTGGTCTCAACCAATTTTCCAGCATTAATAAAGTTAACCTTGTCATTAATCAAATCCCTTAAAACTCCTATTAACCTATCAATCTTAACTCTTATCTGTCTAGTTGAATCCCTATCTCTAATTGTAACACTTTTATCCTTTAAAGAATCCTGGTCAACTGCAATACAATAAGGCGTTCCAATCTCGTCCTGTCTGCTATATCTTCTCCCAATTGAACCAGATTTATCAAACAAAACATTCCATTCCTCTTTTAATTCCTTGAAGATTGAATATCCCATATCTGCAACATCTCCTTTTCCAACTAAAGGCAAGACAGTCGCCTTATAAGGTGCAATCTTGGGATTCAAGTGCAAAACAACATTATCTCTTTTCTGATCCATTTCATAAGCATCTAGCAAGAAAACTAGGAATGCTCTTCCAATTCCAAGAGAAGGCTCACAAGCCACTTCAGCTAAAATTCTTTTCTTACTTTCCTCATCAAAAACCTCAAAACTCTTTTTGCTAGCTTCTTGATGTTGAGTCAAATCATAATTCCCCCTATTAGCAAAACCCTGCAACTCTCTCCAACCCATGGGAAATTTATATTCTAAGTCCCATGTGTCAACAGCATAATGGCTCTTTTCTTTTTCAGTATGCTGTCTAGCCCTAAAATGCTCGGGATTTGCACCATTAAGAATAAACCAACCATATTCCTGCGCAAGCCAATAAGCCTGCCAATCTCCAATCAAACCCTTCTTCCAAGCATCATAAATTTCTATTTCTTTCCCTTCGCTATTTTCATTCTGATCCTTACCAGTAAGCATTCTAATCTTAATTCCCTGTATCTCATCAATCCATTCACACTTCATTCCAGGTTTGATAAAATATTCAATCTCCATTTGTTCAAATTCTCTGCTTCTAAACAAAAATTCCCTTGGCGCAATTTCATTTCTAAATGCCTTCCCGATTTGTGCTATTCCTCCTGGAAGCTTCATCCTAGCATTATCAAAAACATTCCTAAAATTAACAAAAATTGACTGTGCTGTTTCAGGACGTAAATAAGAATCCTGTCCATTCGTAGGCCCAACTTTAGTCACAAACATAGGATTAAACTTTCCCTCAATCTTATATCTATCATCTTTATAATTATCCAATTCATGAGCATCAACTTTAAACCTCTCTTTCTTCTTTTTATCATAAACTATGTAGTCCAAAAAACTTTCAACATGTCCTGAAGCCTCCCAAACTTTTGGATTTGTGATAATTGATCCATCAATCCCCTCCATATCCTCTCTATTCCTGACATGGAAATTCCACCAAGAATCTTTTATATTTCTCACAACTTCAACACCTAAATGCCCAAAATCCCAGAATCCTGAAAGGCCACCATAGACCTCTGCAGAAGGGTAAACAAACCCTTTCCGCTTACAATAACTAGCCAACTCATCAATCCCTATTTCAGTTTTCTCCCATCTTTTATCTTTTTTCTCGCTCATTTCCTTACTTTTATCTTCTGGCTTTTTAATTTCTTTCCTATTTTTCTCTTCAAAATCTCTCATCTTTCTTTCAGCCTCTTTCCTAGTCTTTCCAAGATAAGTAACAGTCACAGCCTTAACTTTTCCCTTCACCCTCTTCGACTCTCTAAGATAATAATACCCCTTGCCATTAATCTTCTTCTCCACAATAAACATATCTTACCCACTACACCAGCATATTTAAATGTTGATTTTATAGGCACTACATTACCCACTACAGCAAATAATTAGGCACTACACAAATTTTATTTCGGAACATTCGAATCCAACAAGCGCAGGGCCGGATTCGAACCGGCGGAATACCCGGGTTGCAGCCGAGCGCGTTAACCACTTCGCCACCTGCGCATGATTTATCTACAAGTAAAGCGTATTTAAAAATATCCTTAGGGTAAACCTATGACATTACTAGCCTCATTATTAAATTCATCAACCTCGTCTATCCTAGCCGAAGTATCTATATTGAACCTAACAGATAAGTCTCCAAAAGACCTATTTGTATATTGATAAGTAACATTAATAGCACCTCCAACAGGAACGATAGCAGTGGCTTTTACAAGTTGAAGCAAATCTCCATTTTCAGTATCAATAAAACTACAGAAGAAATCTTCCTCAATGGGAACACTTCCTGTGTTAGTAACAGTCCCTATTAAATCAATTTTACAGGTCGCATTTCCTCCCCCCCGCATTCAACAATACTAAGTGTTAATTTAGACGCCTCCAAATCCACAACTCCTTCCTCAATCACTTCTTCAAAATAAAAACTACAAGAGGAACTATTAGAATTCCAAACACAACCGCATTCAACAGCATCTCCACAACCATTAGAATTCCATTCATCTTGGTCAATAGCGACATTTTCCGAATCTAAATTGCAAGCCTCCTCCGCTAAATAGTCGGAACACACTGGTTTTACAGGAACAGGCAAATCATCTGAAAGTAAACCTTCATCCGGGTTTTCTGTTGACTGTTCATCTTGTCCGGTTTCACTACCATCAGAACTACCAGCGAACCAGTCTCCAACAGGAAAAAACAAAGTGAATATAACAATTACACCTATAACAACAATGAACATCAAAGCAATCGCATAATACCCTCTTTTATTCATCAACTAAGAAAGAAAACCCAATTTAAAATCTTTTTCCAACAACCTCCGACAAGTTTGATACGGCCCCGACAGGATTCGAACCCGCGACCTACTGCTTAGAAGGCAGTCGCTCTATCCAGACTGAGCTACAGGGCCACAGATTAAAAGATAAAAATAGTTATTTAAACGTTACTCTTATCCCATATGTGTTATCAGAACTTAGGAGTTAAGCCTTACAGATTAGAATAAATCCCCTCCTTTACTTCCTTCTTAACCCTATGAATCTCTTTGAGAATCTCTTGCCACAATCCTTACAGCCGAACCTTTGGACTTCACCTCTGTTTTGGGTTTTTCTTGTTCCTTTCCTTATCACATTGTCAGAATTACAAAAATACAGGAAACCTTTTATATTTCTCCTCTCTTATCTCTTTAGATTTCATTTGATGTCGCAATTGGTAAAATCTGAGGGTTCTTCGAAATCTTCACCCACTTAGGTATAACCTATCTAGGTAATAATACTATTTAAACATTTCTATAGTAAAGTATAACCTTTGCAGGTAAGTTTATATACTCATGATTCTCTATAAAAATATGGGAAAAATAAAAATTCAGGTTGAGGGGTTCAAGTGTGATAGATGTGGGCATGAATGGATTCCTAGAAGCAAAGAATATCCAACGATATGTCCAAAGTGCAAAAGCCCATATTGGGATAAACCCAGAAAGAAAAAGAAAACTTAATTTTTTACTTGTTTAAGTCCCGCAGATGCAACAATACATTCCAAGCTTAATTTTTCAATTTGATGTGTCTTTTCTCGTGGTGGATGTTATGTCTAGTCTTATAATGGTATTTTCTAATAAGCTTCAAAACAAAAACAACAGAACCTAAAATAAGAACTATCAATCCAAACAAAGACAAGGATCTTAAATTACTATCCGAAATCGCGAATCCTGCAAGTCCTGATTCGCTCAGCAAAACTGCTCTTTCCAAAACAATACTTTCATCCCCATTAGATGCTTCTAAAACTAGGCTAAATTCGCCAAACGCATCCTTAGGAAGCGGAACTTCAAAGCCAAATTCCTGTTCTAAACCACCGTTAAGATAAACATTTTCAACACCAGAGCCTACCTCAATTCCACTGGGGTTGTACAACTGATAAGAAATCTCAATACCTTGTCCTTCATCTACAAAACTTATCAAATTCGTAGTAACATCTAATTCAGTTCCCTTTCTGACAGCACTCAAAAATTCAAAATTAAAATCAGAAGGTGTTACAACAATGTTAAATCCTGCAAATGCCGTAACCTCTGTGCAAGCCACCCTCAAATTAGATTCATACTCTCCAGGTTCTGCATTTAATGGAATATTTACATCAAATAAAAAATTAACAGACTGTCCCGAAGCAAGAGATTCAATCTGATCCGATTCAATCCATGAACTAATTTCGCCTAAGCCCGTTACTTCACAATCATTCAAAAACCTCTGTCCGGTATTCAAAACAAAAAGACCTACTTGCTGAGACTCCCCTCTCTTCAGGCTAACTGAATCAACACCACCAATATCCAATCCTGCATTTCCCTCAAGTCCCGGATTTCCTCCACCCCCGCCTCCACCACCTCCACCTCCACCCCCACTTCCAGAACCTGCTGAAACTGTAAATCTACTTGTCTTAGATTCGCTATTTCCTGCTGAATCTTCTCCAGTTACTTCAATATTATAAGTTCCTGTAACCAAAACATTTATCGTTGTGTTTGTGCACCCCGAAATAACACCCACGGTAACTTCCACACCGTTGCTTGCTAAAGTAACATTATAAGTGCATAAAACAGGGCTTAAGTTATCACTAACATTAACTGTAACTGGAATATTGGGCGTGCTTGTATAAGTTCCCGTAGGCTCTTCTATCGTAATATTTGGAGGAGTAACATCAGAAACCAAACTCCTATTCCCTGTCCAAACAACACTTCCATCGTCACAAGAAATGGCCCAACTATAATTTCCTTCTGCCAGTTCCAGATTAAAACTATTTTCCTGACCAGATATGGCTCCAGAGTCAGTTTGGTTCAAAGAATAAGTCCCATTAAAATCACCATGCAAACTACATGAGCTCAAGCTCCCAGATTCGGGAATGTAAACAAAGTCTACCGAACTAACATTGGTATAATTATTCTGCTTAGGATATAAAAGATGGATTCCTAAATTGCCTGAATCAACAAAGAACATCAAATTATCAACATCTTCCAATCCTTCAACACTTTCATTTACATAAACTTTCAAATCATAAACTCCGTCTCCTCCAACACTCAGACTGCTATTAGCACATCCAGGCAGAGTATTATTTGTTCCACCATCTAGGGAGTACCCGCATGAATCAACACTACCTTGAACAGAAAAATTCAAATCAATAGTGGTTAAATTATAAACAGATGCATAACTTGGATAAACAACACTAACATTTGGTTGAACTGCTACCTGGGAAGGAAATTCAACATTGAACACAACACTGCTTGAATTTTCATTTCCGGCACTATCATTAATCCATGCCTGCCAAGTATTGCTTCCCTCATCTGCCATCAGGCTTGCGTTTTCTCCACAGATAAGGCTGGTGTTTGTTGTTCCCCCATCAACACTATACCAACAGCTATCTGGATTAATTTCTGTAAATGTGTAATTCAAATCAATAGAAGTATAATTATAACTAATATTCAAAGGATTTGTAATGTTTATCTCAGGATAGATGCTATCAACAAAGAATGTAACACTGCTTGAATTTTCATTTCCGGCACTATCATTAATCCATGCCTGCCAAGTATTGCTTCCCTCATCTGCCATCAGGCTTGCGTTTTCTCCACAGATAAGGCTGGTGTTTGTTGTTCCCCCATCAACACTATACCAACAGCTATCTGGATTAATTTCTGTAAATGTGTAATTCAAATCAATAGAAGTATAATTATAACTAATATTCAAAGGATTTGTAATGTTTATCTCAGGATAGATGCTATCAACAAAGAATGTAACACTGCTTGAATTTTCATTTCCTGATGTGTCATTTGCCCATACTATCCATGTGCTACTTCCTTCCTCCGAATCCAGGCTAGTAACATTATCTCCGCATGTTATGGATGTATTTGTTGTTCCAGAATCTACTGAATACCAACAACTATCCAAGGCAGTCTCATCACTAGCCGAATAATTTAATTCTGTCTGCACAGAATTATAACTTGTATTGGCTGGATATACAAGCTCAACCAAAGGAAGAGTTGTATCTGAAACAGTAGCATCGCCCGTAATTATAATGTTATCAATAGCACAATAATCGGCACTCGTAAGAGGAGATTCAACCCTTATGCCTGCACCAGACAAAAGCCCATGCATTGTAATATTATAAGAATAAGGATCATAATCATCATCCTCATTAGTTAAATTCAACAATTGAACATCATCAGTCCCATTAGTGTAATAATAATAACAATATTCATCAGATTCAAGAGATTGTGCAGTTGCAAAAAAACTAAGGTTAACAAAACTGTATCCACTGCTATCAAAACCTCTTGTTGCAACACATGCTGAATCCCCCCTCATATGATAATTTCCTATCGATCCACCCAATCCAGTAATTTTACATCCACCAGAAAAAGCCCATGCTCCATCCCAACCAGAACCACAATTATTAGCACCACATTCAAAATCATCCGCTGCAATCTGTACAGCAGATACTGCAGAAACAAGAAACATAAATATAAACAACACAATAACCATCTTTCCTCCCTTGCTTAAAATTTCTTTCATAACTAATTCTATTTTCTTTGAAAAAATGGTGGCATTATCTTTGCAGTATTTCTGAAAAGCTTTGTAAACCTTAGAATCAATACTAAGAGTCACCTTCTTTTTCGCCATTTGAACCTAAACGAATTCAAACTTATAAAGATTTTCCTTTTACAGCAAAATACATATCTATCCTTACATATACAGAAATATACATAAGAAATTTAAAATCAAAAAAGGAAAAGAAAAAAAGAAAAAATTACTCAGCCAAAACTCTGACGTTATCTACATAACAGCTTTCCGAAACAGCCCCAACTTCACACTTAAATCTAATCTTGCTGGTGCCACTTGGTATGCTAAAGCTCTTGAAGACAAAATTGCTATTCGTCTCCCCTTCACTTCCTAAATGCTCAACTGAAACCCAATTACCATCGAAATAGCTGACTTCAAAATCGTCTGCGGCATCTAATCCAACAAGTTTCCTATAATACTCAAGCATAGCACTTGAATAACCAGAAACGTCTATCGTTGTCTCTAAAAAGCTATCATCTCCAGCCCCTGTTCTTTTTGCTCTTGCTACCCAGTTTCCTTCAAATGCGCCATCAGACGCATACCATTCTCTTCCTGTTCCATACAGGTTCCATCCAGCTAAATCGCCAGATTCAAATCCATCTGCAAAGATTTCAACAGGACCAATAGGATCTGTTTCATCATTGTCATCAGCACTTGAACAGCCAGGATCAGCCATATCAATTAACTGATCTCCATCGTTGTCAATACCATCATTACACTGCTTAGGTTGTGCATAAGGGGGAACATAGAAGTTCGTTCCAGAAACATCATTGATATTGTTGGCAAGCCATTTGTAGTTTTCAGTTCTCTGCTCAGTTGTCAATCCAGAAATTCCGTCATCCTCGTAAGCCTCTGCATGTACACTCATCAAAAGCATATTTTCATACTTTATAGACGAAGGTAAATCGCTCGGTATATCCGAAAAGCTCATAATCTTTTCTCCAAGAATATCCGAAGGTGTATCTCTCCAACCTCTTGTAGGGCCACCATAATAAATCATCTCATGACCATTGTCCATGGTTGTAAGAGCATATCCTGGATTTTCGTCATAATTAGCTATATCTGTTATAGAGCCTTCCAATGTAGGATACCTTCCTAACAAATCAGGCCAATCATAGTAATCACCCTGCCAGTGATAATCACCAGCCATATAGAAGAATCCTGCACAAATTCCAAGATAACTTCCGCCATCATTGTCTATAAAGTCAAGAATGTTAGCCTTTCCTTCAGCTCCGAGAGACCTTTGCATGTAATAAGCATTACCTCCCGGCTGGACATAAAGCTCCACGTTTGGGTAATCGGACAAATCACAATTATTGGAAACATCTCTGCTATCCAAAAATACATAGTTTATGGAAGAATCATAAGATTTCCACCAATCCATGAACTGGGTTATCCAGGACTTGCTAAGATCCCCAACGCCTCCAAATCCAGTATCTCCATATACAACAACATTTGTATCTGGTTTTATTGGACACTTAACTGGTTTTCCAGCTTCAGCATAACCCACGAAAACGAAGGCAACTAATAGAAAAACTACAAATAAAACAAAATACTTATTCATCTTAATACCTCCTTTCAGCTATATTACACCCAAATGTTTTAAACTTTTAAAGATTTGTATAACAAAGTTATATAAAACTAAAATCATTCATTAAAATATGAAAGTCAAGACAACTTTCTTAGGAACATCAACTGCAATTCCCACAAAAACAAGAAATCACCCAGCCATGCTCATCTCTTTTCTAAATGAAAATATCCTAGTAGACTGTGGAGAAGGAACACAAAGACAATTCCAAAAAGCTAAAATTAATTCATGCAAGCTCACAAGGATATTAATAACGCACTGGCATGCAGACCACATAGCAGGCCTCCCAACACTATTGGAAACGTTGGCAATGTCTGAATATTCTAAAACCCTTTACATCTATGGACCCAAGGGAACAAAACAAAAGTTCAAAGCCCTTGAGGCCATATACGGAAGAATAAGAATCAATCACAAGATAAAAGAGGTTTCAGGACAATTTTTCAAAAACAATGACTTTGTATTAGAGGCCACTCCAATGCAACACGGGATTGCAGCAAACGCCTATTCAATCACGCTAAAAGACAAAACACGATTAGACAAAAATAAATTGAAAAAACTAAAACTGCCCAATTCCTCAGTCCTAAAAAAACTTCAAGAAGGAAAAGACATAACCCATAACAAGAAAAAAATCAAAGCCAAAGATGTAACCTATACTGAACCAGGAAAAAAAATAACAGTCATTCTTGATACAAAGTTCAATCAAAAAGCAATCACATTAGCAAAAGACTCGGACTTATTAATAACAGAAGCCTCATTTCTTGCAAATTCCAAAAAGGGAAAAGAAAAAGCTAAACTTTACAAGCACTTAACAGCAAAACAAGCAGCAATTATCGCCAAAAGGTCAAAGTCAAAAAAACTTGCGCTTATTCACATCTCTAGAAGATACGAAAAATCACTTTCCAAGATAGAAAAAGAAGCCAAAGCTACATTCAAACACACAATAATACCTGATGATTTAGATAAAATGGAAATTTAATCCAGATTAGTTCCAGCAGGAGAAATAAAGATTATTGTATCTCCTCTCAAGAACGTTAATCCAAGATTCTTCTTAACTTCTCCATCTTTCATTTCCTTCGTATTATCAAGAACGATGTTTATGTGAATGTCAAAAGCCATCAGAGTTCCAACAAACTGTTTCTCGTTCTTCAGTTGTATTAGAACTTCTTTTCCCTTCGACACATTCAACAAATCCAAAGGTCTTTCAATTCCGTTCGCCATGTTGTGTTCTTATTTTATGAGTATTTAAACATTTCTCTTTAACGACAATTAAAAGCAAATCTTTTTAAACCAATCAGAACAAAATAGGATATGAATAAGGGAAGAAAGATAACAAGCGGAAAATATCACGCAAATAGAAAGAAAAAGAAGTACGAAAGAAAAGGTATTGTCAACAAAACATCAGTTGGCGAAACAAAAAAGAAAACAAAAAGAGGAAAGGGTGGACACAAAAAGACAATTATCTTAAGAACTAATACTGCAAACATCAAATCAGGAAACAAAGTCCAAAAAACAGAAATCAAAAACGTTGTTGAAACCCCTCAAAACAGATTCCTTGCCAGACAGAACAGATTAATGAAAGGTTCAATTATAGAAACATCTCTTGGAAAAGCCAAGATTACCAACAGACCGAGCCAAGAAGGTTGTGTGAATGCCGTCCTAATTAAGGATAAAGAATAAACCAAAAGATTTAAATACCATATCTTGCGTAACTCTTTTTAAACCTTATGGTTAGTGTTTTTTAATAATGAGTCACGTAAAAAGTTGCCCGGAATGCGAAAGTATAGATTTAACGTATGATGATCAAAAAGGCGAAATCATTTGTAACGACTGTGGTCTAATTGTAGAAGATAAAATGGTTGATACCGGTCAGGAAGCCGGAGGACAATTCGATAAATCTGAAAAGAAAGGCCGTGGTGGAGCCCCATTATCAATGCAAAAATTCGACAAAGGGCTAACAACAAACGTCGGAGAAATCTCAGACATCTATCGCCTAGAATCAGGACAAACAAGAAAATTCTTAAGATTGAAAAAATGGCAAGAAAGAGTTTCCACATCAATTGAAAGAAATCTCCGTTTAGCCATGGCCGAATTAAGAAGAGTCTCCTCATTCTTATCACTCCCATCCGTAGTAAGGGACGAAGCATCAAGAGTTTACAATTTCGTTCTTCAACGTGGTCTAGTAAGAGGAAGATCAATGGAATCTGTTATCGCTGCCTGTATCTACGCCGCATGCCGTTCATATAACATCCCAAGAACATTAGATGAAATCGCAGTAGCATCAGACGTGCCAAGAAAAGAAATTGGAAGAACATACAGATTTATTATTAGAAAATTAGGAATTAAAGTAAAGCCATCATCTCCTAAAGATTATATCTCAAGATTTTCTAGCATCCTTCATTTATCACCAAAAACGCAAAATGAAGCTCTTAAAGTTTTAAAGAAAGCTGACGTCTCCGAATTAACTTCAGGAAGAGGGCCTGCAGGAATTGCAGCTGCAGCCCTATATGTAGCAGCATTAATGAATGATGAAAAGAAAACACAAAGAGAAGTCGCAGATGTTGCCGGAATCACAGAAGTTACAATTAGAAATAGATACAAAGAATTAATAGACAGACTAGGAATAGAAGACAAATTGAAACAAAAAGAATCTGAATCCAAAAAAAAATAATTCTAAAACATTAACTTTAAAACCACAATTATTTTAGTTTCCTTGAGAGTCTAAGACTATTATAGTTTTTGGAACTCTTAGAAACCTTTTTTCTAAAAAGGTTTGTAAGCGGGGGTACCGAAGTGGTCAAACGGGCCGGGTTTAGGCCCCGGGGCTTAGTGCCTGCCTAGGTTCGAATCCTAGTCCCCGCATTTCTACCCTTTTTAAGAAAAATCAGGTTTCCAAGAACCTTTGCATTATTTAATTCGGTGCAATATATCTCCTTCTTCGGGTGTGATTCCTTGCATTTCTGAAGGTTAATCTCAATTATAGAATTTTTAAAGGTGCCAATCTCATCATCAAACAAGATATCTCTTTCAAAAAACTTATTGTCCCGAATAATCATATCGGTAGAAGATGTTGAATCAAATATCAGAAAATAATCCCTATTCCTCTTAACTTCATAAGGGGAGTTTTTGTAATCTCCAGGATTTGAAAGAAGATTAACATAAGGTTCGTTATCAATAGCCTCCAAAAAATTTTTAATCACCGAATTATTTTTAATCACCGAATTATATAGATTAGTAGAAGAAAAAATCCACACATCTCCTCTTAAACGATTACCAAAGTTCTCGCTCAGAACCGTTCCAACCACCTTAGGCTGATATTCGCCCACAAAAACACTGATAGCTTCCCCTATCCGATTTTCAAAATAAATTCCTGTATATATATCGCCCAAATAAATTTCATCCTTATTATCCTTATATATAATGTTATAGTCTTCTATGGTTTTTTCCTGCCCGTCATCCACTCCATCATTAGAAGTATCTGTCTCTTGCCCATTCCCACCCCCTCCATTATTCCCAGAAATACCTGTCTGCTCATTCCCAGAACTACCTGCTGGGGTCTCCTCGGCGAGTTGCTCTTTTCTCGCAGCATCATTTGTAGAGATTATATTCCTATCATCAACCCTGAATTTCCCGAGATAATCTATTATGCCTTCATCAACACCTTTATCTTTTAATAATTTCTGCCCCGAAGAAGTGATCTCGGCAACCCCCTTGTCAGGATCATAATTACCAACATTTTCCTCCCTCCACCCCCAATGAAGTCCCATAAACATAATCTCCCTATGAAACATCAACTTATCCCCCATTAGATATAATCCTGTCGGCTTA
>PFOR01000025.1 GCA_002792635.1 Candidatus Pacearchaeota archaeon CG_4_10_14_0_2_um_filter_35_33
CCCCTGCCGGGATTTGAACCCGGGTCTCCGGCGCGAAAGGCCGACATCCTTGGCCACTAGACTACAGGGGCTTGAAATTTCCTCTTGTTCTGATGATGGAATTTTGGCTTTTAAATCTTATTATTGGTGTTATACTGGTATGGAGCAACATAAAAACGGAAGACATAAAAAGGTATTTTTGGTAGATTTTGTATGCCTATAAAGAAGATTTTATTAGATGAGTTGATTAAGAAGGGTCATACTGAAATCGGCGGAAAGAAAATTTGGAATTTGGCAAATAGAAGCTTCTTACAGCTAACTCCTGAGATGTCAAAAGGGTTTTTGAAGGTTGTGAATTACCCTCCCTACAAGAAGAACATATATGATAAGGAGCTCGATTTAATCTTGAGCAATATGAATAACTTTGTTTCCGATGTTATTAAGAACCCTTTTAATTTGATTGATATTGGCTGTGGAGAAGGTGTAAAGGCAAAAGCATTTTTTGACTCTTGTAAATGCGTGCATAAGGTCAGATATTGTCCTGTTTCTCCAGATAAATTTATGCTTGATAAGGCAGTGGAAACCTTGAAGAAAATTAAGGGCGTTGAATTGAGTTTTGAGCCGTACAAGTCAGGTTTTGAACATTTAAGTGAAATTGGTCCAAGAATGAGAAACCAGGAGTTTCCTCAGAATGTCATTTTATTGCATGGTTCGATATTAGCGAGTTACGAAATAAATGATTATCTTTTTAAGTTAAGTAATGGGATGATAGATGGTGATTACCTAGTTATTGGAAATGGTATAAGGAAAGGGGAAAGATTGGTCGAGATTGACAAGTATAAAGATAAAGTTTTTGATGATTGGTTTATGCCTTTGTTGAAAACCATAGGGTTCGAAAAAAATGAGGTTGAATATGATGCAGAATTTAGGAATAACAGGATGGAATCTTTCTATAAACTTAAAGTTGATAAAAATGTTAAACATAATGGAAATACTTTAGAGTTTCGGAAAGGAGATGAAATATTAGTTTTCTTCTTGTACAAGTATTATAAGGAAGAGTTGGAGAAGTTTTGTAAGATGTATTTCTGTGATGTCAAGGTTGTAGTTGATAAGGACGAAGGTTATGCCTTGCTTTTTTGTAAGAAGTAATTATGAGCCTGCTGGGATTTGAACCCAGGGCCTCCGGCTCTCTTAGATTTTTCCGAGAGAGTAATGCTCTAACGAACATTTATCCTATAAGACCGGCGCTCTAACCTGGCTGAGCTACAGGCTCATTCTAAAAATACTGGCAGAGCATATATAAAGTTTGAGTTTCTTGAATTTTATGATAATTTCTGTTGTTGGACCTATCTGTGCAGGAAAGGATGAATTGGCTTCTATATTAGTTGAGAAGGGTTTCCTAAGATTATCCTTAGCAGATGAACTTCGAGGGGAATTAGATAGAAGAGGGGTCGAAATAACTAGAAAGAATATGCAAGATGTTGGTGATGAATTAAGAATGAAAGAAGGAATTGATTTTTTGGCGAAAAGGATTGTAGGAAGAATTGAAGGGAATTGTGTTATTACAGGGTTTAGGAGTCCTGCTGAAGTTAAAAGATTACGAGAGTTTGGGAGCAAAGTTTTAATGGTTGATGCTCCATTTGATTTAAGATTTTCAAGGGCTGTGGAGAGAAATAGGGAGGGAGAACCTTTGGACTTGGAGGGATTCAGGAAAATGGAGGAAAGAGATTTGGGAATTGGTCAACCAGAGCACGGACAGCAGAATGCTAAATGTTTTGAGCTTGCTGATAGCATAATTGTTAACGATGGAAGCTTTAATGATTTGAGGGAAAGAATTGATGAGGTTTTGAACGCTATTTCTTAGTTCTTTTAGTCTTTTTTCTGTTTTTTGAATTAATTAAGAACAGGATTCCTATTGCTAAAGGAGGTAGAGAGATTAGGAGAAATACAATTATGTCTTGATATGTTTTGAAGAAGATTGTTGTAACTATTGCAGTTATGATAAATAATATCCCCCCAATTTTTTCCCATTTCCATGCAACCACAAGGACTACTATTAGGATTAATGAAGGAATGAGGTGCATGAACAAGGCAACTAGTAATTCCACGCCAGTAAAATCGGAGAAAACATCAAGGGCAAATATGGATATGAATATTATTAATACTATTGTGAGGATTCGTGGGAGCCAATAAAGCCGGGCTTTTTTCATGTTCCCATTATGAAGGCAGGATTTATAAGCCCTTTTCTTTTCAATTTAGCATGTTGATTGGACTTGTTGGTCGCCCATCATCAGGAAAAAGCACGTTTTTCAAAGCCGCAACTTTGGCAGATGTTGATATTGCTAGTTATCCTTTTACAACTATAAAGCCGAATCATGCAATGGGTTATGTTAAGATTAAAGACTTGGCTGTGGATTTTGGTAAACATAGCAATCCTAGAGAAGGATTTGTTAAAGGCGATTGGAGATTCATGCCTTTTGAGTTGATGGATGTTGCTGGTTTAGTTGAAGGAGCTAGTGAAGGGAAAGGTCTAGGCAACGAATTTTTGAATGATTTGGCTGGGGCAGATGCTTTTATTCATGTTGTTGATATGTCTGGAGAACTGAATAGTGAGGGAAAGCCTGCCGAAAATCATTATCCTGGAGAGGATTTGAAAATGATTGAATCCGAATTAGATAAATGGTACCTAGGAATTCTAAATAAAACATGGGAGAAGTTTGCTAGGACAATTGAAGTGCAAAAAAATAAGTTTGCTGAGAGTGTTGCTAAGCAATTTTCAGGATTAAAAGTTAACGAGGAAGATGTAAAACAAGTTCTATTAAAAACTGGCTTAGATGGAGAAAAATCTGGACACTGGAATCAGGAAGAAGTAAGGAAATTTGCAGTTACTCTACGTCAATTAACCAAACCAATGATAATTGCAGCAAATAAAATTGATAGACCAAATGCTAAATCAAATTTAGAAAAGGTGAAATTGGAATTTGATTATCCGATTGTTCCTTGTTATGCTGATGGAGAGTTAGCTTTGAGAGAAGCGGACAAGCATGGGTTGATAGATTACATTCCTGGCTCTTCGGAATTTAATATTGTTAAGAAATTAAGCGATGAGCAGGGGAAGGCTATTGATAATATAAATAAGGTGATAAAAAGTAATAATGGTACAGGAGTTCAGGATGTTTTGAATAAAGCAGTGTTTGATTTGTTAGAATATATTGCTGTTTATCCTGCAGGTTCTAAGCTTGTGGATAGCAAAGGAAATGTCTTACCGGATTGTTATTTAATGAAATCTGGAAGCACAGCACTGGATTTTGCTTATAGAATCCATACCGACATAGGAAAGGCGTTTGTGAAAGCAGTGCATATTAAGACTAAACAGGCTGTGGGTAAGGATTATAAGTTAAAGCACGGGGATGGGCTGGAGATTCTGACGAGATAGGTTTGACTTTAGTTGGAGTTATCACAAGGTTTAATAATTCTGAATGAATGGATTTAGCATGACTCTAAAAAAGCAATGGAAAACTGTTAAGGAGAATTGGTTGATTGTTTTAGTGATATTAGCACTTATTTTGTTTTTAGGAAATTTTAGCCTTGATAGTTATAGTAGTGTTAGTTCTGGAGGGCAGTTTATTGCAGAGGACTATTCAAGGGGAGGGGGCGCGGAGAGTATTTATTTTCCAGGAGGAGATGATTTTGCACCAGATGTAGAAACTAGGAGGATAACTTATTATGCTTCTGTCAGTGTTGAAATAGATAAAGGAGATTTTGCGGAGGCAGAGGATAAATTTGAAAATGTTGTTAAAAGTGGGAATGCAATTGTTTTGAATAGGAATGTTAATACTTATGAGGATGAAAGAAGACAAGGATATTATTCCTTAAGAGTTCCTGTTGATAATCTTGAGCCATTGTTGGATGATTTAAAGGAGATTGGAGAAGTTACAGAATTTAGTAAAGATGCCTCAGATATTACTGGCAATTATATTAGACTCGAAGAAAGGTTGAGGATAGAACAAGATAAGCTGACTAGATTAAAGGAGTTTCTGTTGGAAGCTGAAGATGTAAGTGATAAAGTACAGTTAAATGAACAGATTGCTAATCAAGAAAGTACGGTTGAATACATACTAGAGTCTTTGTCAAGACAGGATCAAAGAATAGAATATGCTACAGTTAGCTTTAATTTGGTTGAAGAAGAGAGCGATTTTGCGAATATAACTTTTGTGACATTCGGAGAACTAGTTAAGAGTTTTGTTAATAGCATCTCAGGCTTATTGAAGTTGATATTTGTTTTGATTCCTTGGATTGTTGTTTTAGGGATTATATGGTTCTTTGTTAGGAAGTTTAAGAAATAAGGTTTTGTTTAATAAGTCCTTTTTAGTCCATACTTTTAAACACAAATATGACTTGTGTAATATTGATAAAAAAACAACAATTCCTCAAAATGCTATGAACCCGAACGGAAATGTGCCCTATGTAACAACAAGTTCTATGAATAATGGTGTTTCTCAATTTGCCGATGAAGAACCTAATTTTGAAGGAAAGTGTTTAAGTGTGGCTATGAATGGAAGTGTCGGAGAGGTATTTTTTCAGATTGACAATTTTATAACAAGCGGAGATAATGCAGTTTTAACAATCAAAGGAGATACAATCCTTATTTGTTACTCTTTATTGGAACTTTAATAAGAAGCCATCAATGGAGATATAATTATTATAGAAAGATGAGTTTAGACAAACTAAAAAATTTAGAATTACTAGACCTATGAAAAACGGCAAGATTGATTTAGAATATATTTGGAAGAATGGTAAAAATGCTTATGGGTTTGAAGAAGTGAAATAATTTCTTTAATTTTTCAAGGACTTTTAAACAGG
>PFOR01000006.1 GCA_002792635.1 Candidatus Pacearchaeota archaeon CG_4_10_14_0_2_um_filter_35_33
AACAACAAAAACACTACACTTCTCATCATATTCATATAAAATAAATGTATAATCCATTTATAAATCTTTTTATTGGTCGTGTCCTCTTCTCAACTCAAAACCTATCCTTGCCATTTCTCCGACATCAAGCCTTTCATCACAATTCATATCATAAGCTTCCTCATATCCTTCATCTCCAGGATTTTTACCATAATAGCCCCAGATCAACTTATAATCAGAAACGTCAACCAACCCATCATTAGTAACATCGGGATCCCTGAAGATTAGGAGCTGCCTGTTGCATGTTAAATCCTTTTCTATAGTAAATTCGCCATCATCTCCTTCATGCCCATCACCTGCACTCTCTCCGCCCCTAATATCAACGCTAGGCTCATAATTGCCATTAAGCCCCTTATAATTAATAATTATACTTCCTCCGTCTCCTCCAAATCTGTTACTTCCCGCAGAATATCCTCCGGGCCCTACAAAACGAGCGCCTCTTCTGTAAAACAAGCCCTTAACATTAATTTCTAAATTTCCTCCGTCTCCTCCCTGCCAACCAGATTTCCCATTTGCTACAATAACTCCGTCCTTCGCAAATCTCAAGTCCTCCACATTAAGCACCAAATCCCTTCCATTACCAGAAGAATCATAGAGTGTATAAACCGGAGCTTCTATCGTTAAATTATCAAAATCGCATGAATCTCCATCACACTTATTCACATCAAGATAACATGCATCTGCTATAAGACAATCCTGTCTTTCAGTACATAAATCAAAATCCAAACAACTATCATAAACAACATTAATATTTCTCTTCCCTGTGTTTCCAGTTTGACCTGCAGGATCCATCGCATATCCGATAAAGCTATTGGTTCTATCGGTTCTATCTCCTTGTCCTTTAAATCCTGACGAATAACCTTCATCTGCTGAATCATACAAAGATAATACTGCTCCCCTCAACAAAGCCTGATTATATACCACGACATCATCTATGCTTCCCTCAAATGCAAATGTATCCGAATTACTATTCAACGAACCAATAGAAGGATAAACAGAGTTTGCAAAATTTCCAGAATCGACACCAACACTCTTCCAGTTTCCATCAACCATGCAAGAAATTGTTCCAGGTTTGTAAACACCTGCAACAAAATGCCACATTCCATCAGGAGACCCATCAAAGAAACACCCCCTATCAATCGAACCATCCGAAACCAGAAAGCCTAATCCCTTCCCAGGAGAATATTTCAAAGCCAATCCTTTCCCAGAATCATCCATATCTGAAACTATATGCATCTCTCTATCAACATCAAACTTAACCCAAGCAGAAATTGTTATCCTGTTACTGCCTAGATTAGAAAATTCATCACCAGGACCAAAAGAAACATGTCCTCCCTCAAACCTGACACTCCTGCCCCAATACCCACTATCTGAAGAAACAGACCCAACAACAGTGCCTGTATTACCATAACTGCTTAAATCACTTAAATCGCCAGTTCCCAAATTCATTGGCATCCACATAACTAAGTTATCATTAAAATCAACAAGGGCATAATACCTATCATCATCGTCAACAATCTCTAATTCAACAAAAGTCCTAGACTCATCCAAACCTCTTCCCTCTCCATCCAATGGAGTAACTCCTGCAAACTTAACAACAGGTTCTGAATTCAATGGATCGATAACATAATCAAGCCTTGCCGAACCATCAATAACTTTCAAATCAAAAGAATCTTCAGACTCTTGAAGTGTGCTAAAAATCAACTTATTATAACCGTAGTCTGAAATAGGGAACTCACCTATCAACTCATTTCCGCCTGCCAAATAAGCCTCAATTCTTGGGCTCCCAGAAAGGGCTTCAGAATAAACAGTTATATCATTTCCATTTTCAAGCAAGCTCTCAAATTGAATCCTCAAAAATTCATCTTGTAAAATTTCACTTGTCCAAACACCATCCAAACTTTTAACTTCCTGATATATATCGCCTAAAAACTTTCCTTCAGCATTAAAATGTCCTGCAGAAGAAATTTCTATCACATATCCTTTCTGCTCTCCAGCACTTAAATCTCCAGTATACCAATCAACACTATCAACCAAACCATTTCCGTCACTATCGTAGGCTATAGAATCAACAAGCTCTCCATCAACTGAATAAACCATAACCATAATACCATTTGTAACCCTCCATGATTCTGAAATATCAATTCGGGCAATAACATCCTTGTAATCTAACGGACTTGTTATGAAAACTTCCTTTCCCCTTTCACGCTCTTTCTCGAAATAAGTGGGTGGAGAAGTATAATACTTAACTTCCAGCCCCTTAACAAAACCATTCTCATTGCCCAATGCTTCTACAGATTGGCTTGCAATTGGTGCAAAATTGATTTCCTCTTTTACATTAGAACTTGGCTGATACCCAAACAATCTTCGAACAAAAGCAACACTCCTGCTGACAAAATTATCGTTCCCTAACTCAATATCTGTGACAACATTTCCAGTAATACTTCCAACCCGTACTTCCTCAGGAACTTCTTTTTCAACAAAATTCGCCTGTCCACTTAATACATTAACCTCTGCCGATTCCAGACCTGCAGAAACTGTTCTAATAATGCCATTAATTTCAGATCCCTTATCAGATTCAGGAACCCTAACCACAAGTCTTTCAGTTCCGCTAGATAAAACAACTCTTGCGTTCCACTCGACAGGTTGTCCCACAATAGCCTCGCCTTGAACTCTCTCAATTGTCGCACTGCCCTCTAATTCTTTCAAAATTCCATCAGCTAATATATTTATCGAATTACGTGTTGAAGCTAGAACCTTCCCCATCCAAATCAAATCAGCTTGAATGAAATCAGCCCCTGAACCTGTCGCAACAATACCAAATTCATCAAGATCCAACTTTATTTCTGGGCCACCTGAATGAATAAACTCTTCTCCAAAAGACTTTCCCGGTTCAGAATAATCTGTTGAAACAGTTACAATGCCATCACTAACCTTGAAACTAACAACATCATTATCTGTTGGTTCTCCATCAATCTTAACACTTCCCTTAACAATTCCCTCACTTTCTCCAGGCTCAAGAAAATAAACATAATCTTGTTTGTTAGTTGCAATGCCTGTAACAAATCTCGCCTCCCCATCAACCACTCCCGGTATATTTTCACTCTTAACAGATTCGGAACTGCTAAGACTTGGACTAATATAATTACCAGTTATAGAATTCAGCCGAGCATCAATTCCCGATAGTTCCGCAACAACTAATCCTGCCGGAGCTCCGCCTCCATCCGAATCGTCTCCACCACCCTGAGAAACACCACCCCCAACACCCATTGAGCCACCAGATTCAATAGGTGAGGGCTTTGCCGTCTTCCCTCCATCCCCTTCATCACCGGGAGCTCCAATACTAGGAGCAGGAACAATATATCTTTCATAAGTACTGGACTTTATTTTAGGATAAATCAGGATATCAAAACTAACCTCTGCAGGAACATCCCCCTCCCCTGGAACACCATAACCCTCGCCTGAACCAGTCAGACCCTTTCCTCTAATGAAAAATGGACCTTCATTTTCAAATGCCTCAGCCCCTTCATCAAGCAGTGTAGGAAGTGCAAATTCATAACTGCTTCTAGAAGTCGTAAGCTTAACAATAGACCCCTTGGGAAGAAGTTCTCCCCTGTCTAACAGAATACTAACAGATCCATCTATCCTATCGCCAGATGAATATTCAGCATTTAGGTTCAAATCCAAATCCAAAATAGCATAACCAAAAAGTCTTCCCGAAGTTAGAGTAACAAATAGCAAAATCAACGCCAAAACAACAATTGGCAACAAATATTTGTTTTTATTCACCACTTTAACAAACAGAAGAGTAAAAGGAAATTTATAAACATTCCTAAACTTTTCTAAACTTTTCCTATACTAATGTTTATAAATCTCTATCGCATAAATTAACCATGCCAAAAAAAAGGACAAAAAGCAATTCTACTAAGAAGAAAGGCAGGCCAACAAAGATTGAAGATAAGCTGGTTCACAACATGGTGGAACTGCAAAAATTACATGTTGATTTGGTGGAAAAATTTGACAAATTATCCGATCAAATAGCTGGACTTCTAGCATTATTCGAAACAACAGCAAGAACTTTCGCAAACACGCCTAACTTAAAGGTAGCAGAAAGAGACAAAGAATTCCTGGAAAAGATAAACAAATTATTAGAACAAAATAAAGTTCTAGCAAAGGGTTTGACATTAATGGAAGAGAAGCTGAGAACGAAAATGTACGGCTCACACCGTGAAAATCTTGGCGAAGATTTCTAATGGCTCAAAAAACAGAAAATAAGGAACTTAGATGGCTATTCTTAAGGGAGTTTACTAAACAGCTCATAACAAATTCAACCCCTATAGAAATTCAAGAAACCCCTGAACCTGAACCAATTCAAGATACAAATTTAATTCAAGAAGACATCGGAAAGATTCCTCAAGCCTCTCCTTTTCAAGGAATGGTGGCATCACCAAAAACAAAAATCCTAGAAAACATAATGCCTCTCCCAAAAAGACCTCAACCAATAAAAATGGTAGCCGTAAGGGCTCCACAAGGAATGATGGATATAGGAAAACTAAATTTGTTCTTAAGAGATCCTCGCATAAATCAAATAGAGGTAAATGGACCTGAAAGAGAGGTGCTAGTAAGAATTTCAGGAAGCCCTCAAAGAACAAGAGTAAAACTAACAAAAGAAGAAATAGAAAAAATAATTAGAAGTTTCTCAGAAAAAACAAGAATACCTCTGATAAAAGGTGTATTCAAGGCAGCAGTCGGCGAGTTAGTCTTAACGGCTGTAATATCCGATTTCGTAGACACAAGATTCACGATACAAAAGAGAAGACCATTTCAACAACCTAATTACTAAATACTATACTTAATTTTCCATCTCTATAATCTACTTTTCCAACAACTTCTTCCCTTTCTTGATCTATAACATCAAGAACTTCATCTTCATCTGTCGGAGCAAGCCTTACTTTTTCCTCACGCTTACAAGCCAAAACATCTGTAGTTGACCCGCAACTATCATAACAAGTAATCTTTGTAACCAAGCCTATCTTTACATCCTCTCCAAGAATGCCTGCAGAACTTGAATCTGGTTGAACACATTCATCTAAGGCGCACCTTACTGGACCACAATCTACATTTCCCCCTACCCTTTTTCTTGCAGAAATCACATCCATAGGATTAACTTTAAAACTTAAATCTCTATCACGAACACCATCATCACCCGAAACAACACCCACCCCGGGAATAAGATAATTCTTGCCTCTGGACAAAAGAGTATTATAGGGTCCGTTTATATCTGCCACTAATTCTCCAATATCTGCTCTTAATTCAAAAGGCTCTAATGGTATGTCAACTGTTGAACCGGCAGGATAACCAATCAATTCCTCTGAATACGTGCTAACCAAAGTAACCATATTACCATCAATTAAAACATTAACCATCCTAGTGTCCAACCTAGTACCATCCGCCAAAGAAGCACTTGTAACATCCGCATCTAACAAATTAACATCATCATCAAACTGCAAGACTTTCCCATCCACTGAAGCAATAAATGGAAGATATGATTCATAAGTAAATGTGTTTATCGGATCAACCTGGACTCCCTGTTCTACACTCTCTTCCTTTCCAACATAACCGGTAATGAATTCACGAATGGATTGGTCATGTTCAATATCACCTGAGATGGTAAAGTCTAAAAAAACAACCAAATCAGGATAAAACTCGATAGTTGAGGCCCTATTCCTTTCATCTACATCCAATAAACTGACTAAAGGCAAAGTTTGAGTTTGGTCCTTAAACCTGACGGTAACTACAGAACCTAAAGGCAACTGTTTCCCACTTACATCAATTATTAGCCTGCCTGTAATCTCATCTCCTATCTCAAAATCATCATACTCTGCAATTATATTCCCCGTAAATGTCCTGGCAAAAAATAAAGACACAATTATAATCAAGATACCAAAAACCAAGAAAAACGAAACAAAGTACTTATTCTCCATCTTATAATTTGCATAAAACTCTATATAAGCTTTATCAAACTAATCATCAAGAACTCGTGTCCGGGCTTTCGGCATCTTTAATGTACTTTAAGAGAGGTCTAAGTTTAAACCAAAAGGCTTCAAAGATATCATCCCTATTCTTTACATTCTGAACCCTAAAACCAACGGTCACCTGTTCCCCAGAGGAATATCCATGACTGACAACCCTCCCGTCAGATACATGTCGAGAATATTTCCTTCTATTCCTACGAATTCTCGAATCCACTGATAATCTTTCCGGTTCTTTCATTAAGTCATCAATTTCATCCTTATTTGCAAAAATTCCCCTGTAATCTGAATTAACTTCAACATATAACCAATCCCCTTCTTCTGAATAACTTAGACTGATAATATTTCCATCCAGGTAATCAATTCTCTGTTGGGCTTCATCCTCATGTCTTTCTCTTCCTGGATCATTAACAATCTTGGCCAAATTCGTATTTCTCGCACCACCCGCAAGCCTACTCACAATTTTAGCAGGAAAATTTTCAATATCATCTTGCCTCATAAAACTCACTTAAAAAGCAACTTAAAAAGCATTCTTATACTACAACAACACAATTATAAACGCTCTTTCGTTATTCTTGAAATGAAAAAGATAGCAGTGACGTCTTTGGGGGGATCATTAATAATACCAAAAGAGGTTAATTATGCCTTTCTTGCAAAGTTCAGGAAAACACTAAGAAAGCATTACAAAACCCATAAATTCGTAGTTGTTTGTGGAGGTGGAAGTATAGCTAGAACATATATTTCTGCTTTGGAAAGACAAGGAAAATCGATTAAACAACAATCCCTTGCAGGAATCCGCGCAACAAGAGTAAATGCCAAGTTCATGATGCAATTTTTCGGAGAAGAAGCTAATGACAGTTTGCCTGAAAACATGAAAGAAGTCAAAGCCCTTTTAGCAAAAAACAAAGTCGTCTTCTGCGGAGCTCTGAGATATGCACCAAAAGAAACAACCGATGGAACTGCTGCAAAACTTGCCAAATATCTAAAAACAGATTTCATTAACATATCAGATATGCCCTGCTTATACACATCAAACCCAAAGACAAACAAAGATGCAAAACCCATTTCAGCAATCTCCTGGAAAGACTTCGAAAAAAAAGCACGCGGGATTAAATATAAACCCGGCCAACACTACATTTTAGATCAAAATGCTTCAAAAATAATAAGAAGGTACAAAATCAAAACATACTTAATAGGCCCAAAACTAAAAAACTTAACAAAGATTCTAAAAAACAAGCCATTCAAAGGCACAATCATACAAGGATGATATCTAACCAGAACCTCGAGAAAACTAAACAAGAAATAAAAAAAGCATCTGGAACCATAATCGTTCAAGCCCAGGATGATAGATACAACAGGAAAATATTAGAATATGGCAAATTTAATATCTTGCTTTCTCCAGAATCAGGATTCCGGAAAGATAAATTAAAAACCTTAGATTCTGGATTAAACCATGTCCTGGCAAAAATAGCCACAAAAAACAAAATAGCAATTGGTATCAATCTTCAAGAAATCAAAAAACTCCAGAAAAAAGAAAAGGCAGAAAGAATAGCAAGAATCAAACAAAACATCAAAATCTGTAAAAAAGCAAAAACAAAGATTAAAGTATTAAATTACAACAACAAAAAACAAGCCCAATCCCTTTTATTGTCGTTAGGAGCCTCAACACTCCAGGTAAAAGAGGCCGTCCTATAAAGTGTCACCACTCATTGTTTAAACATAACCTTTTTAACTACTTAAAACCAACCCTAATGAAAGATGGGTAATATAATAGACAAACTATCCCCTTTAGAGCTCAAAATAATTCCTTTCTTAGGTGAACCAATACCTAAAATAATAGAAAAATCTAACCTGGACAAGGTATCTGTCTTAAGGGCACTGAAATTTCTAGAGAATAAAAAACTCATAAAAATAGAAGCAAAAAAAGAAAAAATAATAGACTTGGACGTAAACGGAATTCATTACAAAAAAAATCACTTGCCTGAAAGAAACCTCCTCTTGCTTTTAAGCGAAAAAAACATCCCTTCGTTAGAAGAAGCTAAATCCTTATCCAAATTATCAGACAATGAATTTAAGGTCTCTCTTGGAGTATTAAAGAAAAAAGCACTAATAGAAATAAAATCCGGAAAAATATTCCTTTCCGCATCAAAACAAGACTTATCAAAAAAGACACTTGAAGAAAAATTTCTGGAATCCTTGCCTCTTCTTTTAGAATCCCTAGAACCTGAACAGAAATTCGCATATCAAGAATTATCAAAAAGAAAACAAATTATAGAAATCGAAGAAAAAATACAATACTCATATCAATTAACAACCGAAGGGAAGAAAATAGCAGGGAAGAAAATAAAATCAAATCTCTTGGAAGAAGTTACTCCCAGCCTGATAAAAAATGCAACAAAAAAGCAAAAGTTCAGACATTATGATATCCAGGCAGGAGTTCCAAAAATCTTCGCAGGAAAAAGACACTTTGTAAATCAATCAATCCAACAAGGAAAAAGAATTTGGCTCGATCTCGGCTTTCAGGAAATGACAGGCAATTTAGTACAAACATCTTTCTGGAATTTCGATGCCTTATTTACTGCACAAGACCATCCTGTAAGGGATTTGCATGACACCTTTTTCATAAAAAAAGTTCAAGGTAAACTACCAGACAAGACATTGGTAGAAAAAGTCAAGAAAGCTCATGAAACTGGAATCCAAGGTTCAAGGGGCTGGCGATATTCCTGGCTCCAGGATTCCGCAAAAAAAGTTGTCCTCAGAACTCATACAACTTGTTTATCAGCACAGACTCTTGCATCCCTCAAAGGAAACTATCCCGCAAAATTTTTCGTCATTGGAAAAAACTTTAGAAACGAAACTGTAGATTGGAGCCACGGATTTGAATTCAATCAAACAGAAGGCATCGTTATTGATCCAAACGCAAACTTCAGACACTTAATAGGATATCTAAAAGAATTTGCAGAGAAGATGGGATACAAGAAATTTAGGATTCAACCAGCATACTTCCCGTACACAGAGCCCAGCTTAGAAGGTGCTGTTTGGAACCCGGAAAAGAAAACATGGATGGAAGTTCTGGCAGCCGGAATCTTTCGTCCTGAAGTTACCATACCCTTATTAGGAACAACAATACCTGTATTAGCTTGGGGTCCTGGCTTCGACAGATTAATGATGGGGGCCCATAAAATCAAAGACCTTCGTGAATTATACAGAAACGATATCAAAGATTTAAGAAACAGAAAGGTGTTGGCGAAATGAACGAGAAAATAAAAAAAGAATGGAAAAACTTGATATTTGATGGTATATTTGCGATATTAACTGTAGCAATTGTGATAATTTTCTACAGAAACATATTTCTCACAACAATTCTTGTCGGAATTATCAGCATAATCGGTTTAATAAAATGGAAATCAAAAATGGCATTGATTATGTTCCTGTTCGGAGCATTGTTCGGAGCATTCGCGCAGATGATATCGATTAATTATGGTGTCTGGAGCCATGCATACCCTAGCTTCATGAATGTTCCAATCTGGTTATTCTTAGTATGGGGAAATGCTGCTGTATTTTTATACCAAACAGCCCTAGAATTAAAAAAATTAGGTGTTAAAAAATGACAAACATAATCTTCCCAAGAAAAGAAATAGAAAAAGAAATTCCAATAACAAAAGACATAGAAGAAAAAATATCATTATTCGGAACACCTCTTGAAAGATTAACCCAAGACGAGTTAGAAATAGAGGTATTCCCAAACAGACCGGACTTAATATCTATGCAGGGTTTTCTAAGAGCATTTAAATCCTTCCTTGGAAAAAGTTCAGGATTAAAGAAATACAATATAAAAAAACCAGGGAAGAATTGCAAGGTAACAATAGACAAATCAGTTAAGCCAGTCAGGCCATATACTGCATGTGCAATTGTAAAAAATCTTTCCCTTAACAATGAAAGAATAAAAGAAATTATTGACTTGCAAGAAAAACTTCACTTAACAGTTGGAAGAAATAGAAAAAAGGTTGCGATAGGAATTTACCCTCTAGAAAAAATAAAACTTCCAATCACATACAAAGCATTGAAACCTTCTGAAATAAAATTCCAACCCTTGGAATCCCAAAGAGAGATGACTGCCCTTCAAATTCTACAAAGACACCCAACAGGAAGAAAATACGCAAAATTATTGAAAAATTATGATAAATATCCTATATTTACTGATGCAAATTCCAAGATTTTATCCATGCCACCGATAATAAACTCTCATGAAACTGGAAGAATAACAGAAAAAACAAAAGACGTATTCATCGAATGTTCCGGCCATGACTTTGAAATCCTGAGCAAAACACTTAATATAATTGTGACAACACTTGCAGAAATGTCTGGAGAAATTTATCAGATGATCTTGGATTATCAAAAAAAGAAAATTACGCCTGATTTAGAACCTCAAAAAACATCAATAAAACTTGAAAATGTTAACAAACTACTGGGTCTAAATCTTAAACAACAAGACCTAACAAAACTTCTTGCAAAAATGGGACATTATTACAAAGCACCCAATGTTTTTTCTCCTGCATGGCGAGCAGACATTTTACATGAAATAGACATCATAGAAGACATAGCTATCGCATATGGATATCAAAACTTTCAGCCCGAAATCCCTCAAATTTCCACAATTGGCCAAGAATCCAAAGAATCTATAATAAAAAACAAAATAGCAGAAATTCTTACTGGATTAAAAATGCAGGAAATTTCAACATTCCATTTGATAAAACCCCAAGAAGCTAAACTCATGAAGATGCAAAAGCCAATATACGTTGAAGACTCAAAAACGGACTACAAGATTCTGCGTCCTAATTTAACAATCCCTGCATTAAGAATTTTATCAGAAAACATAGATTCCGAATACCCTCAAAAAGTATTCGAACTTGGAATTGTATTCCGAGCAGATGAATCCCAGGAAACAGGAATAAAAGAAACAGACTCATTAATATTGGCATTAACTCCTGCAAACTTCACAGAAGCTAAGCAACACCTAGATTACCTATTCTCCCAGCTAGGACTGGAATATAAACTTCAGGAAACCGAAGAAACCGGATTTATACCGGGAAGAACAGGCTCAATCTTATTCAAAGATAAACTAATCGGCTATATAGGAGAAGCTCACCCTGTAACACTAAAGAAGCTTGGTTTAAAGATGCCTGCAGTATTAATTGAAATTTCGTTAGAGGAAATTTATAAAGCCATTTAAAATTTTGGTTATAGTTGGTTGAACAAAAATCCAGATGATTGAAATTGAAATTACTACAATTAATATTATCAAGATTGTCGTAATCACAGCCGACAAACCTCTTTTATCCATAAACAAAAATACAAAAGGTTTAATAAACTTTTATAAGCCTCCGCCGAGATTCGAACTCGGGACCTTTGCCTCATTGGACCCTCCCTATTATAGTTTCTTTCTTCCCAGGGGTTCTTTCTTTTCTAAAGAAAGAAGGCCTACCAAGACAACGCTCTACCAACTGAGCTACGAAGGCACAAATCATGGAAAAAAGGATTCTATAAAAACCTAACTATCTACGGGAAAATTCAAATCACTCCCAGGAACAATATTTTGCTCATTAGGAAGCCATTCAAATTTGATAACATAGGCAGTCACATCAACACCCTGGGAAAATAGATTAGAAACCCATGACATATAATATCCAAAAAACTGCTCTCTCTCAACATCAATCCCTAAATGAAGATTATGATTGGCAACTATAAACAAAGCTCCTAAAAACAACAACTTCAATATTATTATTGGCACTTTCATTTTCTATCCTGTGGAATTAGTTATATTAAACCAATCCTGTTGAACAGCATATCCTGTGACATCGCCAAGATTCACAAATACCCCTTTTAACCATAACAAATATATTTTTCCAACATCCAAAATACCACTAAAAGAAGTTAAATCTGTATCATAGGTTGTATGAATATGATAAAGAGAAAAAGCAAAAAACAAAACTATCGCTGCAATTATAACAAAAAAGAAATATTTTTTAAACAAAGCGCTAACAAAAAGCAAATCCTGAGACTTGAATAGAACTACAAGTAAGACAACAACCAATACCCCAATAACAAGCCATTCAACTGCCATCTTTTTCTAATATTCTAAGCCCCCTCCTGTATAAAAACCTTATTAAACTGCCTGAGCGGCGAGCATAATTATCAGAATTACATCAATAATCACGAAAGTGATAAACAAAGCCCTATCAATCTGTCCTCCTGTTCTAACAATCCCCTGGGATTTAGCCTTTAAAGGCCAGAATGGGGTAATGCCTTGTTTAGTAAAACTATCAGCTAATAAATGGAAGCTCCAGCCCATAAAAAAGGGCAGGGCAAAAACAGGCCAGAAAAAGGCAATTATTACAGATACCAAAACCGTAAATGTGTAAGTATGTAAAATACCCCTATGTTTAACCATCAATTGAACAGGTTTAAAAACTTTCTTCCTACCAATTCTAGACAGCCCAGAATCCACATCTGGCAACAAGCTAGCAATAATAGTCCCAAATACAAAAATTCCAGGACTATTAACAAATGGCATGAAATATAATGCTACTGCCCCCCCTATTACTAAATGTGTCCTTAATAACATACTAGGAAAAAGAGTTTTGGGAATATAAATGTTATCTATATAATCCGCATCATAGTTTCTTTGGGCAGCTGCTTTTATTGTAGTTTTCTTGACTCCTAGAACTTCTTTTTCTAAAAGAAGTTGTAGAATGCTCCTGCCGGGATTTGAACCCGGGTCTCCGCCGTTCTCCATCGCTCAATATGAGACAACGGCAAAATAAAAATGCCTGTCCTAGAGAGGACTGGGGTACAGTCTCATCGACCTCACCTCCGGCAATTCGAGAGGGCGGTATCCTTGGCCACTAGACTACAGGAGCTTATTCCTAGATATTTTATCAGTTTAAAAACTTATTCAACCAGAAAAACCTTATCATGTTTCCTAACTCTATCATCCACCTCCAATCCAACATCATCACCTTGCTTCACATCTTCAACCGGATTTTTATCAATCTGTATGCTTTTAACTTCTTGAACAAAATCAGTAGTACTTCCTTTAATATGGATCTTATCTCCAATCTTCATACCTCCAGTAAGTTTCAAAGCTACAACTCCAACTTTAGCAAAATAATCAAAAACCTCTCCAATCTTTTTTTCCGCCATATTCTATCCAAGAATCCAAAAAATATAGGTCTTTCGAATCTCGCCCAACCCTTTCGAATCCGATAGCCCCACCCGGATTCGAACCGGGGTCTCAGCCTCCAGAGGGCTGTATCCTTGACCACTAGACTATGGGGCTATGAGATTACCTAGAAACTAGAGTTAAAAACCTTTTCTCCACATAAATATATAAATACAAATCCTTCCTAACATCTTCATGACTACAAAAAAAGAGGTGCAAGATAGAATTCTAAAACCTAAAACAGAACCAATAACTGAAGAGGAATTTTTAAATCTCTTAAGAGTAATTGCTCCAGGAACAAACTTTAGAACAGCATTAGAAGGAGCATTAAAAACAGGAAAAGGGGCATTGATAGTAATAGAAAATGAACACACAAGCCCTGTTATAGATGGAGGATTTAGAGTAAACTGCCGTTTTTCACCTCAAAGATTAATAGAGTTGGCAAAAATGGATGGTGCAATAACGCTCTCAAACGATTTAAAGAAAATTAATCTGGCTAACGTACTGTTAACACCCAACAACAAAATAGCATCTCAAGAAACTGGAACAAGACATAAAGCTGCAGAAAGAGTAGCAAAACAAACATCAGGATTAGTAATTGCAATTTCAGAAAGAAGACATGAAATAACATTATTTTACAAGAATAAACAATATATCCTACAAGCAACAGATCATTTATTAAGAAAGGCAAACGAACAAATACAACTTTTAGAAAAACAAAGAGATTTGTTTGATTCCCATCTAGAAAGCCTAAACAAATCAGAACTCAAAAACTATCCAAGTTTAAACCACGCAATACATGTGATACAAAAAGGAAGATTAATAGAAAAAATAACTGAAGACTTGAAAAAACAAGTAATAGAATTAGGAAACGAAGGCACCTTAATCAGAACCAGATTAAAGGAAATAATTAGAGGTGTAGAAAAAGAAACAAATCTTGCAATCAAGGATTACACCAAACTAGATACTAAAAAAACAAGAACGATTTTGGAATCATTGAGCTACGACGAACTAACTGATGAAGAAAATATTCTAAGTTCATTAGCATATGAAAGTGCAATAAATAATAATCCGATAAAAGGCTGGAGAATCCTGGGAAAAACATCTCTCCAGGAATCAGAAATAGCTACCTTAATAAAAGAAAAGAAAACTCTTGGGCAAGCAATTCATTCAAGCCAAAAAAACATTGCAGAAACTATAGGGGAAGAAAAAGCAAAAGCCTTCAAAGACGAAATTGAAAAAATAAAATTGAATTTTTAAAGCTTTAATTTTCCATATTGCCAGTCCTGCACAATTCTAAATGATGTTCTCTTATCATCAATTTCTCCTTTTTTCCTCAACAGTTTCTTAGCTCTCCCTATCTCCTCAAAAATTTCCCAATTTTCCTTTCCTCGCATATCATCCAACTTGTAGAAATCTTCTAAAGCCCTTAGGTTTCCGGAAATAAACTTATCGATTATTGCCAAAGCTACTTTTTCTACATCTTTCAATTTTTGCATATCCTTCGCTCCAATAAGTCCTAACTTGATTTCATCCCACTCATCATTCGGAATCACTCCTGGACTATCAAGAATCTTCAAATTGCTGGTACTTATCCATTGAATCCCTCTTGTCGTTCCGGATTTCTTAGCAACCTTTGCCTTTGCTCTTCTAGAAAGAGCATTTATTACAGCAGACTTGCCCATATTAGGATAACCTATAAAACCAACTCTTAATCTAGGAAATTCTGACTTTTTACTCATCTTCTGCAAATCAGTCCTTAATCTTGGAATTCCTTCTCCTTTCAAAGCAGAAACAAAATAATGCCTTACCTTTAATCTATTAGCGATTTTCCTCTTGAAACTATCGGACACCAAATCAGATTTATTGAAAGCTATAATCAATTCCTTCCCTGACCTCTGGATTAATTTCTCAGCTTCAACATTCCTAGCCATCTTGGGCATCCTGGCATCAACTACCTCGATAACAACATCGGCTTCCTGAATAACATGGGCAACATTTCTCCAAAATCTCATCTCTCTATTAAATCAGCAATCTTTTTAAACCCCCTAGGCTAAAGCCTAACATGAAAAGATCCTCAAGACGTTGGAAGAAAAAACGCCAAATGCGATGGAAATGGCAGAGAAAAAGACTTAAGAAAGAGAAGAGAAAAAGGCGTTTACATAGAGAGAGGTCTAAGTAATTTTGAATGGTTAACTCAAACGATGACTTGGCTGAGAGCATACATTTTCAGAATCTATCAAGCAAGTTAGACGATGAGAAATATCTTACCCCATTAGAATTTTTTGACTACATCTCCGGAAAATATATAGGACTTGTTCCCGAAGGTCAAAAAGCTCGAGCAAAGACAGTGATAAGTGCATTAAGAGAAGGAATCACCCAAAACGGAAGCGGAGTTGAAGCAACTGCAAGTGCAATTTTTATTGTATATGCGAAAACTCAGGGAATAAAAACAACAAAAGAATCTAATAATGACGCAACACGCAAACGTCTAGACATCCCGGAAGAAGAAATACCTGAATATAAAGAATTTTACAGAAATTTACTTACTTACTGTCGACAAGCAAAGAGAAACCAACATTAGAACAATAATCCTTAAATACACATTATTCCAAATCCCCTTATGGCTCAATCTGATATCTGGACAGAAAGATACAGGCCATCTACTTTTGAAGGGGTGGTTGGACAGCAAGAGATAGTTAAACGAACTAAATCTCTTGTTAACTCATTAAACATTCCCCATCTACTATTCGCAGGTCCAGCAGGAATTGGAAAATCAACATTAGCATTAATAATCGTTAAAGAACTCTTCGGCCCTTCCTGGAAGGAAAACTATCTGGAGTTAAACGCATCAGATGAAAGAGGAATTGATGTTGTCAGACAAAAAGTAAAAGACTTCGCAAGAACAAAAGCTCTTGGCAAAGTACCATTTAAAGTAATCTTCTTAGACGAAGCAGATGCATTAACAAGAGAAGCCCAACAAGCATTAAGAAGAACAATGGAAAATTATACCAACACATGCAGATTCATAATGTCTTGTAACTATTCAAGTAAAATTATAGACCCAATACAAAGCAGATGCGTTGTCTTCAGATTCAAACTCCTAGAAAAAAAAGATGTTACTTTTGTAATAAAAAAAATAGCCGAACAAGAAAATCTAAAACTATCAGAAGATGCAATAGAAACTCTTTATGAGTCTTCAGAAGGAGACTGTAGAAAAGCTATCAACCTATTACAGGCAACTGCCTCAATTTCCCCTGATATAAATGGAGAAATGATCAGTTTAATTGTTTCCAAATCAAAGCCAAAAGATATCAAAGTTGTTTTAGATTACGCATTGTCAGGGGATTTCGTAAAGGCGAAAGAAAAACTTCTTGACGTAATGTTAACAGAATCAATAGCAGGAACTGATATCATAAAAGCAATTCAAAAAGAAATCTGGGGTCTTGAAATAGAGCCAGAAATAAAAGTCAAGCTCACCGAAAAAACCGGAGAAACAGAATTCAGGATTGTAGAAGGTAGCGATGAATTCGTTCAATTGGAATCCTTGCTAGCGTCATTTGTTCTGGCAGGATTAGGTAAGTCTTAATTAAAACAAAAATATCCAATTGTCCTCAGAAAAACCTTCGGGGTCTATACAGCCAGGTAAATTCTGAACTTTTTGATTGTTACAATTAATACTTAAATCATAATAATCCTCGCAATCACTATCAAGCTCGTCAGCAAACCCATCATTATCATTATCTAATCCATCAGAACATTGGTAATATGAGGGATAAGGTGGGACATCTTTGTTCAAATCATAACTCTTCTGGCTATCAAATGTGAACAAATTGTTTTGTCTCCTAACACCTACAAAATCCTTGGTTATTCCCTGAAATTCTGTGTAGTTGTAAACTTGTGAAAATTGATACCCTGCATCACTTCTCAAAGAATCCTGCAACAGATTAGGCGAACCTGGAGAGGGATACCAATTACCCAAAATAATTGTGTCAAATCCTGCATGATACGCAACAGCCTGAGCAGCCTTCAAACTATGGCTGTGCCAGTCATAACTATAATTGTAAATAGGGTTTGCAAATTCTGTAGAAACCAGCCCCTTGCCGGTTATCTCATTTTCCATCCAAACATTTCTGACAAAATTAGCCACATACCTTGCTTCTTCAGGCCTCTGGAAGTAAATATGTGCGTCAAAATAATCATAAGAAGCATTGCCTTCCGCGATTATCCTCTTAATTCCTGCTATAGTGCCCTGATTTACATCTCCGGGCAAAATAACACTAATTCCATTTTTATTATCCTTCTGCGCGTAGTAAATGCCATCATACGTCCATTCATCCCCTGAATCGTATTGCCCATCGCCTAAAGCCCATCCAGGAGTCCCCGATATAGCAAAAGCAAAAACAGACAAGTCAGGTGCAATTCCCTTAACAGCCTTATAACTAAAGTTCATCAAATCCAAAATCGCTTTTTGTTCCTGTCCAACTTGATATCTACCATAAGACTCATTAATAATAAACTGGTGGCCCCATTCGTTTCCAATCTGAATAGCCGCCAAAGTATCTTCATATTCAGGGAGGGGATTTAGATAGTATCTATCAGTAACATTTTTCAGATAGTCGGTCCAATCAGCCTCATATTCATATTTAGGCCATGAATCATCCACAAACAACGTTCTATCTCCTATATTAAACCCATTTTCTGATTTATCAGGATGATTGGCCCTCAATGTTAAAATTACTTTCATTCCGGCATCGTGATATCCTCGCATAGTAGAATCCAAATTATCGAAGTTCAGATTCCCTTGTTCATCATACGCCTGATACCATTGAATTATATTCCTGCCTAACGAAGCTCCAGTCTCGCTAGCCCTCTGCCAATCTGTTCCTATAACCCTTAATCCTGCAGATGGCAAATCAGCTCTTCTGATTCTAGTACATGTGTTCTCATCAAAATCTGATAACGGAATAATTTTCAATCCCTGGTTTGTACAAGAAGAGAGCCCTTGTTGACCACAATCACTAAGACATGTATTCTCGTCCTCACCATAATTAGCATCACATATCCCATCCCCACAAGTGTGGCAATCTTCGTAACAATTGTAGGATGTTTCGCCATCGTCACAGATATTGTTACCACAGAACCCGGCTGTAGTATCCTAGCATGAAATTGGATTTGTGAATCCGCAACTGGTTTCCCCAAAAACAGATGCTGTAGCAATTCTATTCGCATTCTCGACTGTAAATTCATAA
>PFOR01000020.1 GCA_002792635.1 Candidatus Pacearchaeota archaeon CG_4_10_14_0_2_um_filter_35_33
AAAGGTTGTGAAATTAATATTAGCAGAACTTGCAACAGTCAAATTAGCCTCACCTACGCTAGTCGCATATCCTGAAAGCTGAGTAACCAAATTAGCAATGGAAAAATAAGTTATACCTGCTGAAATCAAAGATATTGCCACAGCTATAAAGGCAATAGTCAAAACAAGATTGTTATCCTTCATTTACGCCTACAGCCTCGCCTACTCCCAAGCTGATTCCTCCTGAATTAGCGTCTCCTGAAAGAACATTCGAATCCGAAGTTCTAACAGGAATATCCAAACTCAAAGCATTCAAACTAATATAAATGGACACACCAGAAAAAACTATTGCCACGATGAGCAACAAAATCACAATTTTACTTCTATCCCTCATTTTATACACCTATGGTGAGCAAGTTTTGTTTATAAACTTTTCTTTACTTCTTAGCTATCTTTTTTCTTAGGTATAAAAACCACAACAAGTTAACTATCACCAAAACAACAACTAGAACCACAAGAAAAACTACCAGACCATTACTGAATAATCCTCCTCCTGTGTCCTCTGAAGAAATAACATAACCAATACCTATAACATTAATTTCGTCATCTCTAACATCCAGCTTAAAGTCGTGTTGGTCCGACTTATCAGAATACTTCAATAATATTGTTGCGTCATACTCTCCCCTACTAACTCCGGCAGTATCCCAGAACAATACCATTAACTTCTTCTCCAAGGAATGAATGTCGTACGTAGGGGACTTAATTTCAGCCATAACCTCTCCCGCTTTATTAAATACAGACATCTCTGCAAAAACTCCATTTATAGCATCGCTCCATTGATTGCTAACTAAAACTTCAAATTTAGCTATTCCTCCTAATCTAAAGTCATTTACATCAACGCCATCTATTTCCAATAATCTTTCACCAACGCTAAATGTCTTTTCTATTTTCCGAGTCTCTTCATCATAAACTAATGTAGCAACTGCCCTATATTGGCCCGGTGCAACCTCTGGATTCCAATTAGCTACAATTTCTTTCCTTTCGCCACTGTTAACAGAAACCGTATTGGTATTCAATCTATCAATCTGATCATTAAACGGTCCAAATATCTCAACAATTGCATTAGCCTTTACAACGTCCAACTCCCCTCTGCTCAAAAGAGGCATTACAAAAGTTACCTCTCCATCATCGCTAGGCCCAATAACATTTAATGAGGCATCTAAATACTTCCCTGGATATGGAACATCCACTATAATCTGTGTCGCAACCCCAACTGCTGCACCAACAAAAGCCTCACTAGTGACAGACCTGCCTGGAAGCTGAACAGCCACAACCTCGGATAGATGGCTACCAGGAGATAAATTGGGAGGCATGGTAAATCCATATTTCAAGGTCTTTGACTCTCCAGGTTGCATAGAGAAAGAAACCTCTGAAACAGAAATACTCTCATTAAATTCTCCCTGAACCAAAACAACTACATCTATTACCTTATCCTCTGAATTTATGACACTAAAATCAACATTTTTAACACTGCCGGGACTATAATCAAAGGTAGACCTTCCTGGAGTAATTCCGATTGCCATAGCTCCTTCTACCAAAAACAATCCAATAAGCAGAACAATCAACAATTTCTTATTCATCCGACCTCCCTACAAATTTATCTCCAAAAACGCCCTCTGAACCATCAACGTCTAAAACAACATTTCCAATTATCTTCCCTTCTGAGTAAACATCAACATTCAGTCTCTCATTTCCTGCATTAACTACTTCATACCCCTCCCCGTCTTGCTTCAATTTCAAACTAATTTCCGAATTAATCTTAAATTCCCTTATCTCGCTAGGCAAAACACCTACTGCCTTCCAGTAATAAACGCCTGGTTTCAGATTAATGACTAAATTATCCTCAACATGATATTCATCAGGAGAGGAAAAATCAATATTATCATCAATCAAAATCACATCTGCCTTTTCAAAGGAGAATAGAACAGCCCCATTATTGCTTTCATATCCATCCTGTGGTGCTATAAGCAAGGGTTGTACATAACCAACCGAGAAAACTATCAAAGCCAGAGTTCCTGCTAAGATAAAGAAGTCAATTCCCAATATTATTTTTTTATCCATTCTCATTCTGCTAAACTCGATGTGAAAGTCACAACAGACGACCTGACATCAGACCCTTCATCTGGAGGAACTGTAACATTGATATCTATCTCTGCTATATCTGTCGCGTTCGTATAGTTTAATTCTACTAAGAATAAAGTGCTTACCGCTGGCATAGCTGTATAAATTGTAGTTGATGGGTCCCATGCAAAGGAGAACAACTCTGCAGTGTAATTATCAACCTTAAACTGATAATAATCTGTAGGGTTAGATTCTGTATTCCATAAGTTTGTAGCTGAGATAGTAGAGTTCACAAATGAATTACCATCATTCTGAATAACGAACGGTGAAGGATATCCATCACTAGTGTCGTTAGTTCCCTGGAAATGAATATTTCCAAATTCAACAGAGTCATTTATCAGAGTTGTAATTATCAAAGATGAAATATTAATTCTGTATGGCTCAGCCCAATCAGAATAAAGCTCTCCGTCGTAAGCCCTCACAGTCCAATTGTAATAATCATTATTATCATACAAGCACTTCAAATCCTCTTCTAATTCTTTTGAATTGGCTGCTCCAAGAGTTGCTTGATCGAAATACCTGGCGTAATCAGTACACAAACTAGAGGCAATTAAAGAAACATTAAGCTCATAACTGACTGTATCTCCTTCTGGGTCTGTAACAGAAACCCACGTGAAAACAGGGGTTCTATCAGTCGTATTGCTCCCATCACTAGGAGTCTCTAAAACGGGAGGTGGAGGAGGCGTATTATGAATATAGCTAAATGTGATATTTTCCGTATAGTTCAAATTTCCAGATGTATCATTGGCATACACATTAAATGTATAGCTTCCATTAGCAATGCTCGAATTTGTAGCATTAAAGAATAATCCAATCAGTCCTGCAGTTTCATTAAACATTGTCACATTATTTATCCCTGTATCCAAGCTGTAGTAAACAGAACCTTCCTCATTTAAGCTTACATTAAAGTTCAATGGTAAACTTGTTTTATTATAAGTCTGATTTGCAGGGAAATTAATTGTGACTGTTGGAGCGTTATTTGGAGCCTCTCCAATACTATAATTGCTAAACCCTGTAACATTAAATATCACAGTTGCTGCACTCAATGAAGTGAAGTTATAACAATCTGAGCATGTAACACCATCCTTCTTAATCTCTGGATTGGTAAAAGTATCAGAGATCCCTCTCAATGTAATATTAGCAGAAATGTTTAAAGGGCTTAAAGCTGTAGCATTAACAAATACATAATTATTACTTAAAACTGTATTCAAACTTAGATTGGAAATAAACGAAGAATCGAATCTATCATACCACATAATCTCAGACCCTGTACCAGAGCCATTAATTAAAGTCAAACTCATGTTGGTACCATAATCAGCATTCAAGTCATCAAATAAATCGGTATAATTAATAATCAATCTCCCAGCAACCCCATCAGGACTTCCAGCACCATAATCCAATTCCACAAGCACACTACTAAGATTCACAATCTTGTTCTCAATATAAACATATCCTCCATTTCCTCCGTTTCCTGTTCCAATCCCATTAGTTCCTGAAGAAGAAATATTGCTGGAAACATTAACTTCGTACAAATAAATTTCTCCTCCGTTTCCTCCGTCATCATTAATTATGGTCGTAGCCTCTGCATCGGCAGAAATAACATCAATATTATCATCCTTAATTGTGAAATTAGCTCCTGAATCCCCCCCAAGCGAAGAATCTTCGGTAAACATTCCAACAGACACATCATATTTGGTAATATTAACATCTTCAATGGTGAAATTGCCGAATGGATGTAACACTTGTATGGCCCTATCAGCATTTCCGACTGGCAACTCTCCTCCTGAAACCGATGATTCTATATAGTTATTTTGTCCGTATAAGGTAACATTATCTGTCTTGAATGAAATACAATCTGCCCAATCCCCCCCTATACTGTTATTCAGCCAGTAATTCTTATTCCCAATAGTGACATTAGTACAATAAGAAATCAAACTCTGATTCAAGTAGAAAGTAACTGTTTCAGTATCATTCAAATTGCCAGAGGTATCATTAGCATACACATTAAATGTATAGCTCCCATCTGGCAATGAGGTGTTAGTATGGTTATAACTATACCCTCCTGCCCCATCAGTAGTCATCGTAACATTATTAGTTCCTCCGTCTAATGTGTACCAAACCTCATCAGCAGCCTCGTTCAAGGTAACACTAAAGTTTAAAGGAGTTTCACTATAATACAAAGTTCTATTTTGAGGGAAGGTTATCGTAACAGAGGGCGTTGTATCAACAACAGGGTAACTTGTAACATTAATATCATCAAGAAGACATTGCTCATTAGGTCCAATTATACAGCCGAACCTCACACTAACCGTAGAAGAAGGAAGTGTGATATAATCCCCAAGAGCAAACTCTGCTGGGAGAGTTCCTGAATCCCCTCCTGTCCCTTCAAGCTCACTTATCTTGACATAATTACTTCCATCATCACTCGCATAAACTCTTACAAACTCTCCTGCATCCCCTCTCCTGTTTCTCCACAAAAATGAAAGATTTGCATTACTTGTATCAGAAATATCCAAAGTGACAGAAGTCATATTATGTTCTTGTCCGTTTGTAGTATCAGAAGCAAAACAAGATCCCAAAAATCCTCCTGAACCGGGAACCCAGTCAGGAGCTCCCGTCCTTGTCCACTCACTTAAGTCATCACAATTCTCAAACAAAAGTTCAGTGGGGTCTATTATATGCTCTATTTCAACACTTCCGCCCGTAACAAGCAAATCAAAAGTATCCTGCTCTCCAGATAAAGCAGTCAAAAATAACTCAAGATACTCATTGTCAACCACACCTCCGCTTGTAATCAACGTCGTTCCGTTAACCTCATAAACTTTTATAGAAGGATTGCCAGTAACCTTTCTGGCATAAACAGAAATATCATTAATAAAAGTAAGATTCTTTTCAAAGCTAACTCTCACGTAATCACCATCAAAAATAGTTTCACTCCAGTTCCCATCCAATTCTTTAACATCATCATAGATATCTGAAATAAAACTCCTATTTTCATCGAGATGCTCTGCCTTTGTAATCACAATTATATTGAATGTCTGGTTTGATAATTGAGGAGCTACAAATTCCAAA
>PFOR01000004.1 GCA_002792635.1 Candidatus Pacearchaeota archaeon CG_4_10_14_0_2_um_filter_35_33
CAGAAGCTATAACAATAGATGCAGGGGTGCTAATATTTAAGGTTTTAACTTTATCCCCTCCGGTTCCAGAATTGCAAAGATTTCCTAGAATAGAGTAAGAAGGTCTTTTCCTAAGGCATTCTATAAATGTAGTATATTCATCTATTGATCTTCCCTTAATCTCATCTCTTGTCTGCATTGCTGTAAGAAGAGCAATAAATTGATTGTCAGAAATTGCAGTATTTTGTATTAATTTTGCTAATTCTTGAAGCTCTAAGCTACCTAAATAACCTCCATTCATCACTTTATCAGCTAGTCCTTCAAATGACATAAAATTAGACAACTTCACTAATTTATAAGCCTTATGATAAAGAAATAACTCTAGAGTGACACTTAATCTTCTGGATATTGGAATTTCCCAAGAAAGGTCGCTTGTTCTGGTAAGTTTAATAAATCTAGACCAATAAGTTGCTTTGGAAAGAATTTTAACTCCTTAATTTCGTTTGGTGTTACAAATTGTACTTCTTTAACGTTTTTTTCATCTTCGCTGACTTTGATATCTCTACCTACCTTTTTACAGAGAAAAATCAAATCCAAATAATTATCTTTATCCGTATAACCGCTTTTGTAATAAACTAATCTATGAACTTCAATATCTATCCCACATTCTTCTTTTACTTCTCTTTTTAAAGCGTCTTCAGGACTTTCTCCTAATTCAATTCCCCCTCCTGGTAGCAAGTAATAAACTCCATAATCAGGGACATCGTGTTTTGTTACCATAACTTTTCCGTCTTCAAATATTAATGCAGATGCCCTTGTTTTAATTCCGATTTTCATATTACTAAATATTGATTAATTCTTTTAAATTTAACTACAACTCTTTCTTCATTTTTGTAGTTCTAATTTTTAATCCTCCCATTTCAAGAGCAATATCCTCAACAATAGAATATCTCCTTCCTTGATAAAATCTTATAGAGTTTGGAAAGGAGTATAAAAAAACTTCATTTCTGTTTTCTGCCCTAGCTTTGTCTTCTAATTGTTCTAAAATTCTTCCCCCGATTCCTTCTGATTGTCTATTTGGGTGAATAAACATTTTCTTAATCCATCCTTCTTCAATTCCCCCCAGTCCTATCACTTGCTCATTATCAACAGCTACATAAAAAGTTCCATTTGATATTTTATTTTTAAGATAATCTCGATTATATCTATCTCTGAAAAAGTTTACAATTTCTTCACCATAGGTTACTGATTCATCTAAGCTTGCTTGTATCACTGATATATAAGCATCATAGTCTTGTTCAGATATTTTCCTTATTCTCATACTAATGGACAAAGGGTTCTATTTATAAAGTTTAGTATGTAAAAATAAAGATGAATAAAATTGTTAAAATATTTGAGAAAGTCCAGACCATACCTTACAAAGTTTGTAAGTATGATGAGAATGAAATAGATGAAAATATAAAATGCGGGGATTGTAGGCATAAAACCTACTTACTTAAAAAACTCTATGAAAATGAAGGAATTAAAGTAAAAAAGACATTGGTTGTATTCGATTGGGCAGACCTACCAATACCTAAAAAAATATTGGACATCTTAGAAAAAACTGGAACTCTTTTTCCCCATAATATTCTTGAAATAAAAATTGGCAATAAGTGGATTAAAGTTGATTGTAGTTGGGATTTGAAGTTGAAAAATGCCAAATTCCCTATCACTGAAAATTGGGACGGAAAATCAGATACAAAACAAATTACTGAAAAGAAATTAAAATTTTTTTCACCAGAAGAATATGTTTCTAAACATAAGATAAAGTTAGTAAAAGAAGAAGCACATAAATTTGCAAGTGCTTTGAATGAATTTCTGGATTCTTTTAGAAAGTAAGATTTATAAGTATAACCTTGGGAGTTCTATTGTGGATAGAGATACAGAGAAAGTAATTGAATCAATTAGAAAAAAGCCTTACTTCATAGCTGTAAGGGATATAATAGATGTAAATAGCTTGTTAGACATCGGTTGTGGAAATGGGTTGGTGACATATGCATTGGGTCTAGACAAGGGAATCGAAATCTCTCAGTGCGACATTAAAGATACTAGACATCCTACTGTATTACAATTGCCATTTCAGCTTGCTTCTATTGATAAATTGCCATATGGGAGTGAAGAATTTGATTATGCATATGTTCAATTTGTCTTACATCATATTAATCCGGAGTCGGATATTGGAGAAATTTTCAATGGACTGAAAAGAGTTGTTAAAAAAGGCATCATTATACACGAGGAAATAGCAACCCCTAAGACAGACCTTGCAAGAGCAAGATCTTATGACGAAGAAATGAACAGGCAATTTCAACCGGAAAACCCCTTAGAAGTTTTTAGATATTATACTAGAGAAGAAATTGAAAATCTTGGAAAAGATTCTGGCTTAAATCTTGAAAGACATTTGGTGTTAAAGAAAGGGACAGAAAGAGATGATTTTCTTCAAAAACATCTTTTTTATTTTGCAAGAGATAATTGTTAGTTTTGTTACGCTATTATACCTTCCCTATAAAATATTAATTCAAATATTATATTCAAAAAATTGTATATTCGGATTATTCTAATGAAAAAAAATATTAATATGTGAAATATTTTCCAGAAAAAATTCTTTTTGAATTCATTGACTTTGTGAAAATTTTCTTTGGGTCGGTTAAGAGAAGTTTTTCTGCGAGGCGAAAGCCGAGACTATCTGTCCGAAGGACTAAGGAAATCCCATATAAATCCAAAAACGAAGTTTTTGCTATCTAGTTTTCTTGAAAAGAAAACTGCGCGCGTCTCTCCTATTGGGTGGGAGAAAAAAATATTATTTCCTATTTCTTTGTTTGAACTTTAACTTTTAGGCATTCTCAAAAATTGAAACTAACATCGGGCTTAAGGGAAGTTCGGCGTAGCCGATTTGGACGGAGAAACCTGCAAGGTTTCGTAGTCGGTTAATGCCTGTTATATTCGTCCGTTAGGACTTGATTTTTAGTGCAACGTTCGGCGTAGCCGAAAAAATCAAAGTCGTCGTGTCTATATTTTTTTATGGGGGTTTCCGCCGCCGTTTTTTGCTTCTTTTTTCTGAAAAAAGAAGATGGGGGGATTTCCGTTTAATAACCGAAAGGTATTTAAATATTAGATTATTCTAATATGTTAATATGAAAGAATTATATAAAATCCATGCTGAAATGTGTAAAATATTTTCAAATTCAACAAGATTAGAAATATTAAATTTGTTGAGAGATAAAGAACTATCGGTAACAGAATTGATAGAAAAAACAAAATTAAGCCAAGCCAATATTTCCCAGCATTTGTCAATTATGAAAGCCAAGGGAATTGTTACCTCAAACAGAAAAGGCAAAAACGCTTATTACAAACTCACAAATCCTAAAATCATCAAAGCATTTGATATAATCAGAGATGTTTTGGCTGAAAAATTAAAGAAAAATGGAAAAATTGTTAAGAATTTATGAGGTGTTAAAATGAAAAAAATATCCCTAATTGTGATTTTCAGTATGTTGCTATTGAGTGTAAGTCTGGTATCTGCACATGAACATAATTTTGCTGAAACAAAACAGCTCATAGATTCTGGTATCAGTTGTGATAAACTTACAGATGAGCAATTAGAAGCGATAGGAGAATATTACATGGAGCAAATGCACCCCGGCGAACAACATGAGTTAATGGACAAGATGATGGGTGGAGATGGTTCTGATACCTTAAAGCAAATGCATATTCAGATGGCTAAACGACTTTATTGTAACGAAGATGTTGGTGGAATGATGGGCGGAGGAATGATGAACATGATGATGGGAAATAATATGATGATGGGAAATAATATGATGGGTTCAGGGATGATAGGAAACTACCCAGCATATTATGGGTATAATAGTTTTTGGAATATACTCTGGCTGATTTTTTTAATAGGAGTAATTGTCTTAATAATTTGGCTCATTTATAAATTTACAAAAAAAAGGAAAGAATCTGAAACTCCGATTAATATTTTACAGAAAAGATATGCTAAAGGAGAAATAAACAAAAAACAATTTGATGAAATGAAAAAGGAGTTAAGGAAGTGAGACTCATGGAAA
>PFOR01000024.1 GCA_002792635.1 Candidatus Pacearchaeota archaeon CG_4_10_14_0_2_um_filter_35_33
GTAAAAATGCTTATGGGTTTGAAGAAGTGAAATAATTTCTTTAATTTTTCAAGGACTTTTAAACAGGAACTATTTATTAAACAAGGCTGGAATATGGTTACTACTTATGCTCCTGAGACTATTATTTCTGATGTTGAGATAAGAGTGAGTGTAGAAAAATTAATCAAACTTCTTTCTGAGTTGGAAATTTAGCTAAACTCTTCTAAAACTTCACCAATGTTTTATTTTTTATTTACAGATAGATGGAAATGAAAGATATTTCTATCAAGGTATTCTCCGACGATATAGATTTTTGATTTTCCTTTTTCTATATTGAAGAAAATTGCAACACCCAGTTTTACATACATGCTAGTGCCTTCTTTATCGGTTATCAATATGAAAATATCTGAGTTTCTAACGCCTTCTATGTCACGAATTGAGACTTTTTGTGACGCTTCTTTATTCTTTCCATATCGTTTTATGCTAATGTCCTTTGTCCAGTCAGCAGTTATTTCATGCCCTTTTTCTTTTAGACTTGTTCTGCTCGTGCTGTTCTTGATGCTATGTAGAATTTTATCCTAGATATCTTAACTTACCCGGTCTTGGTTCGTAGACAAGACCTTCTTCTAAGAGTTTTTTGATTTCTTGGTTGATTGTTTGAGGTGTTTCTTTTAAATCTGTTATCATTTGTTCTATGTCTGCTCCGCCTTCGCTTTCTTTGTTCTTTAAAGTCTCAAGAATCTTGGCTCGAAGTTCTGTTGCCTGAGCTTTATTAAGAGTTTTTGGTTTTTCTAAATCCGTTTCAAGCTTTCTTAGCATTAGATATTCTGGCGTTCTTGGCTTAACTATTTCCGGGAGGATGTAGAGTTCGTTGTTCCAGCTTCTTAATACTCCTATTACCTGTATTGTGTCCCCTTGAGATAGTTTATCTAGTTTTTGAATCTCTTCACCAAAGTTTTTTAATTTTATTTGGCCTGACGCATCATCTAGAGTTACAGAGGCGAATTTTTTTTCGTCGTCTTGGACATATTTTTCTATTACATTAGCAATAATGTTTACTCTGACTATGTGTTTATCTCCTAATTCTAGAAGTCTGAATTTATCGGCATCTAAGACTGGTTTTCCAGATAATATGTCCCCAATTCTTAGCTTATAAGCTATATTTCTTTTGAATTGTTCTTCCGGCATTTTTGTTAAAATAATTGGTGTTATTTAAGGATTGTTATGGTTAAAGTAATTAGGAAGGAAGGGCGTGTAAGAATTACCTGGTATTTGGAGATATGGCGGTCTGCCTTCTCCATTTGAAAAAATTTGAGCGAATGACTTTTCTCCTGCATTTGGTTCTTCAATTATCCTTATCCGTATTCCTTTTGGTTCTGCGAAAGGATTTTTTGAAGTTTCTTCACTTACAGGAGTTCGAGGGCGATGTTTTCTTGCTACAATTGATTCCTTTCTTCTTGCTATTCTTAGAGCCTCATTGATAGTTTGCATAATTAAATAGGGGGGAAAGGTTTTATAAGGATTTTTTTGATTGAAATGGGATGAATGAGGAAGTTGAAATTAAGGTTGAGCTCAAGAATCCTGAAGAAGTTGATAAAAAACTCAGGGAAATTGCGAAATTTGTGAAGGCCAAGGATCAAAAGGATGACTATTATACTCCAGCCCATAAGGATTTTTTTGATAAGAAAGTACCGGATGAATACTTAAGAGTTCGATATGAAGACGGGAGGAGTGAATTATGTTATCATTATCTTCATTTGGCTGCTGATGAGGCCGTTACCCTGTATAAAACTGATGAATATGAAGTAAAAATTGAGGATGCGGAGATGATGAAGACCATTTTAGAGAAATTGGACATGGTTCATAAAGTGACTGTTAACAAGCATAGAAAGACCTTTGATTATAAGGAATTTGAAGTTGTTTTGGATTATATTGAGGAACTCGGAAATTATATCGAAGTTGAGTTGAAAAAAGTTGAAGGAAGTTTTGAGGATATGTTGCAGAAGTGTTATGGCGTTTTAGATGAGGTTGGTGCTGAATGGGAAAAAATACCTGCTGAACTTAGGGGATATCCTATCATGATTTTGGCTAAGAAAAGTTTATAGTTTTTGAATGAACCCTTTCTTTGGCTTGAAGATGTCTCCGGATTTGGAAAGCTGAGTAATGGCTTCTTCCAGCTCAGTTTCTGTCATTGAATCTTGGAGCTCTTTTTGTAATTCTTCTAATGGGATTAGTTTGCCCAATCTTGATTCTAACTGAGAGATTGTTTCTTTTACATGAATTATTTTGCCTCTTTTTGAAGATGAGATTCCTGTTGTGATTCTGTCGATATCGAATGTTTGGGTTTCTTCATCATAGCCGACTTGACTTAGTGAGAATTTTAGTAAATCTATTGCTCTTTTGGCATCTTCCCCGCCTACTGTTTCAGATAATCTGATACGAGCGCATGATTCTGATAAACGAATGATAGCTTCTAATTGTCTAGCCGTGATTGGGATTGGTTTTATGTCCGTGTCAGTTCTACCTGATTGGTTTCTTAAAGTTATATAGAAATCCTTGATTTCTTCTACGGCTGTGTCTGTCAATTTTGGAGAAAGTCTTTTTGCGTATGCTATATATTTTCTTAATAAATTTGGTTCGATGACATCTCTAATTACTTCTTGCTGATGTTCTTCCAATACATGGGACGCGATTGCTTCATCTTGGGCTTTGTTCGGTAAATCTCTTAAGACAAATGTGATGTCGAATCTGGATAATAATGCAGGAGAAATATCTATTTGTTGTGGGATTGGAGAATAGGGCTCGAAGCGTCCGAATTTTGGATTTCCGGCTGCCAGGACAGATGTTTCCGCTCTTAATGTTGCTTGAATATTAGCTTTGGAAATTGTGACTGTTTGTTGTTCCATTGCTTCGTGCATTGTTGATCTGTCATGTTCGTTCATTTTTTCAATTTCGTCTATGCATACCAGGCCTTTGTTTGACAACACCATTGCACCAGCTTCTAAGCTCCAACCACGAAGAAATTCATCTTTCACAACTGCTGCTGTTAACCCGGCCGCGGTTGCTGCTTTTCCAGAAACATAACGGCCTTTTGGCGCTATATTGGAAACGAATTTTAGAGTTACAGATTTTGCTACTCCAGGATCTCCTACTAATAGGATATGTATGTCTCCCCTTGTTTTGCCGCCATCAGATTTTACTTTTTTTACTCCTGAGAATAGCTGGAGAAGAATGGCTTCTTTGATTTTGTCGTATCCATAAACACTTGGTGATATGCTTTGAGTCAATCTTTTGTATACATGAGGGTCTGCTGCTAGTTCAAGAATTTGTTTCTCTTCTTCTTCAGAAATTTCTAGATCTGCATAAGTTTCTTCCAGTGGTGTGATAAAATTGGCTTCTACGGCTAAGTCAAACAATGTAGAAATGGAGCCAGCCTGTAGTGGGCGGGGAACTTCTTTTAGAATTCCGAGAACTTTTACTTTGCTTCCAGGGGTTGTTCTTTCTTCCATTTTGGGGTCAACAAGATCTTCCTTCAAGAATACGTTGATTCTTCTTGGTTGTTCTCCCCCTTCTAGCATATCAGGAGATTCTTCTATCACTAATCTTTGGGCATCTACCATTTCTTTTGAGAGGAGTTTGAACTGTCCTTTCCTTCCGCAAGAGCATCTTGCTGGTTCTCTAAATTTTTTGTCTATTTGTAAAACGGAAAGGATTGCCCCACATGTAGGACATTCAAATCGGGCATTAACTACTTGTGGAAGAACATCAGAAGCTTGCTTTACGATACCTTCCACCTGAATGAATTTATCTAAATGCTTGGCCCTGATTTCCCTGATTTTGACATCTACTGATGGTGGAACCCCTTTCAGTCTTAATCTTGGGTTAGAAACGAGTCCTGCTTCATCTATAGCCATCTCTAAATGGGCAAGAGTTTCTTCAGGATTTTCAAGGAGTTTTTCTGATAAGGCGGGAGAGTATTCTGTTATGTAGTGGAATGGGAGATAGATGATTCTTTCTCCTTCCCGGAATGAACGGCCAAGTTCTTTTTTGTAAGATTCCAAGAAATTTTTAGCTTCTTGAATAATATCCTCTGTTTTTTTTAACTCCATAGAAATTGAATGCCTGAGGGATTTATATGGTTTGTTATGCTATGACTATTCTATTGGGAACCTTAGGATGGCACCTATGCCTTTTGTGATGTTAAGGAACTGCTCTCCTTCTTTGGTTTCCAATGATACTATAATAATATGAGAACCTATATTCTCTGCTTTTTTCTCAAATTCGGCTTGTTTTTCTTTATCCAAGAATTTGGATAATAATAAGGTGTCCACAGCCCCTCTTTTCATTGCCAGGTTAGTTTTTTCTTCCCCGTATGTAGCATGGGATCTGTGTTTCCCAAGAGTTTCGAAGAACTTTTCTACAGCATTTTTTTCTTTTATCAATTCTTGTTCTTGGATATCATTTTGAGAATCTTCTACTAATAGTTCTAAGCCATGTTCATCTACATATCCTATGTCTTTTACGGAAATGACTTTTTCCTTCAATTTTGTTGCTAACTGTCCTTCTTCTAGGAACTCCTCCTTGGTGGGTATTGGTCCTCCGACAAGAATTCCTTTTAATCTTGGCATTTCAAAGAATAATTTTTTCATTTCTTCTGCTACTCTTCTGAAGAATTCTTTAGCTAAGCCTTCTGTGATTCTATGGAATCTTTGTGCTGATTGTCCCCCAGCTCTAATCTTTCCCGGAACTCCTGATGAAAGCTTAGTAAGGACTTTTATTTCTCGGCCTTCTAGCAGGCCAATTGTAGCGTCTTTCCTGTCTATAACTAAAAGGCCATAAACTTCGTCTGTTTGTGCCATCTCTTTTAATGGGTCTAGGATAAATATTTGATCACAACGATACATTCGAGTATTAAGGGGTTTTGGAGGGTCTATCTGCCATATCTGGACATCAGAGGAACCTTCATCTTCGGCAACATTTCCTGCAAATACGGCCAACCCATTTGGAGGAGTTTGTTTGTAATCTTTTAGGTTTCTTATAATCATGTCTAATGCGTCAATAACGTTTTTTCTTGTTGTTTTGGACTTTATATTGGCCGCAGTGGATTTTTCTGCTTCTAATTGGCGAACAACTTGACTGATATTGAAACCTGCCGGTATCATAACCGTTACAAATTGGGTGTGACGGCCACGTTTATCTTCAAGTTCTGTTATTATTTCTTCTAATTCAAGTTTTTCTTTCTCGTCCATGATAATGTGAGAAAAGTTTCGGTTATAAATGTTGGTTTTTTAATGAGATTTATAAATGACTATTTGGATTTTTTTAAATGATTTATTCAGTTAATCATAATATAAGGCAGAACGATTCTATTTTAGCGATAGCTTATAGTTATTTATTTTTGCCTGAAACCTATATTGCAGATACTAATCAGGATTTCGTTAAACATAAGAGTTTGATTGTTCCCGCAAATAGAAAATTTTGACCGGCAAGAGCATATAATGGGCAGGCTATTGTTAAGCTACAGTCTCAGTAAATTTTTGATTTGGTTAGTGTTGGTGAGTGTAGAGGGGAAATGACATATCTTTCTGGACATACCCTTGATGTTGGATTCAATACTGTTAGTGAGAGTCTAAGAGATTTTATTGGAGGGCATGCTAGGATTAGTGATGTTATGATTAGTTATGTTCCATCTACTGAAGATATTCAGCTTTTAGCGTTCTATACAAGGAGGGATTTAGATTTGGATGACGAGCCTGTTAAGAATAGAATTTTAGGTTTATTTAGAGCTCCTCAGTTTTCTTAAATAAATTCAACTTTGAATTTGCCTGTTTTGATTTCTTTTGCGGAGGCGACTGTTTGTAAATCTTGTAGGCAGTTCTTTAGAATGGATTTATCTTTTGCAGGAATTGTTAACATGATTTCTGCTTTCATTGATTTCTTAGCTTTTGATTTTGCCTGTCTTACTTTGGCAATTGTGTTTAATAGAAGATTCCAGGTTTTGTCGTCTGTCTTTTTTGAAGTTGATTTTGGCCACTCAGTTATATGGATGGATGCCGTTTTCTCGTTTTTCTTAAAGTGTTGTTGGTAAATTTCTTCTGTGATAAAAGGGGTTATAGGAGCCATCAACTTTAGGAGTGTTAGGAGTGATTGGTATAAAGTGTAAAAGGCAGAGGCTTGTTCCTTTTTGTTGCCATTGTAAACCCTGTATTTTACAATTTCAAGATAGTTGTCTGTGAAGTTTTGCCAGAAGAATTTTTCTGTTAATTGCTTGGCTTTCATGTAATTATATTGTTCAAATGCTTTGGTCACTTTCTGGATTAAAGAATTTAGCTGTTCTAGGAACAGTTTATCCACTTTTTCGAGAGTTGGCTGTTTTTTTTGGTAAACTAAATTCAGAAAAACGAAATTGGTTGCATTTAGTATTTTGGTTATGAATTTCTTTCCGGTAATGAGGTCTTTTTCTTGATAGTCCAGATCTTCTCCTAATTTAGAACTTGCTGCCCAAAACCTTAATGCGTCAGCACCATATTCACCCATTATTTTTTGTGGCCTGATTGCGTTTCCCTTTGATTTTGACATCTTCTCTCCCTTTCTGGTTACGAATCCAGAAATTGCTATCTCTTTCCAGGGTATGGAATTATTATGATAGAGTGCTCTAACAATTGTGTAGAATGCCCATGTTCTTATTATGTCATGTGCCTGAGGCCTTAGGGAATAGGGGATGTTGACTTTCGTTCTGGATGCTGCCAGTTGTGGGGTTAGAGATGATGTGGCCCAGGTGTCAAGAACTTTTGTTTCTGGTTCTAGTTTTGAGTTACATTTTTTGCATTTCTTTTTTACTTGAACAGGGTCTATGGGGAGTTCTTTTGATTCTGCAACTACAATTGATTTACAGGTTCTACAATGCCATGCCGGAATTGGGACGCCGAAGTGTCTTTCTCTTGATATAGACCAGTCCCACTCTAATCCTTCAATCCAGGATTTGTATCTCTTATACATAAATGAGGGATACCACTTTATTTTCTTTCCTTGTTCGATTAGCTTTTTCTTTTCAGGAAGCTTAATGAACCATTGTTCTGTTGGAAGGAATTCTATTTCTTTTTGAGATTTTTCGTATACATTCACAGAATGAGTTATCTTTTTCTGTTCGATTATTAATCCAGATTTTTCTAAATCCTCAAGGATTTTTTTTCTTGCTTCTGTTGATGGAAGTCCTTTGTATTTTGTAATATTTAGCTTTCCGTCTTTAGTTAAGATTATTTTTGGATTTAGCTTGTATTTTTTTACTGCTTCGACATCATATTTGTCTCCGTAAGAACAAACCATTAAGATTCCGGTGCCTTTATCTATTTTGGCTGATTCATCCGCAATAATTGGGACTTCTTGGTTGAACAATGGAACCTTTGCTTTTTTTCCTATTAAGGATTTATATCTTTTGTCTTTTGGATTTACGAAAACTGCTAAACAAGCGGGAAGTAATTCTGGGCGAGTGGTTGCTATAGGTAACGTTTTTCCAGACGATGTGAATTTTATTGTTGTAAAGAGGGATTTTTTTTCTAAATCTTCTAATTCTGCTTGTGCGACAGGTGTTTGAAATTCTGTATCCCAGATTGTTGGGAATTCGTCGAGGTATACTAGATTTTTTTTGTACAAGTCTATGAAATATTGTTGAGATAATTTTCTGGATTTGTCATCTATAGTGGAGTAATAGATGTTGTAATCGCATGAAATTGCGAGGTCTTTCCAGTCTTGGATGAATTTAGGGGTAATTTCTTTTATAGTTTTTAGACAAAGATTTATGAAATCATCCCGGTCCATTTTGGAGCTTTTTACCCCTTTTAGTTTTTGTATTAATTTTTCTGTTGGCAGTCCATTATCGTCTGTTCCAAAAGGGTAGAAGACATTGAATCCAGACATTCTCTTAAATCTAGCAATGAAGTCTTGTTGAGAATATGAGAATGCGTGTCCTATGTGCATTTCTCCTGAAACGGTTGGGGGGGGAGTGTCTATAGAAAATATTGGTTTTTCGGATGTTGAGAATTGATAGACTTTATTGTCTTCCCAGTATTTCTTCCATTTTTCTTCTAGGGCTTTGATATCCATGTATTAGAGTAAGGAGAAAGGTATTTTAAAGATTATTACTGGTGATTTACATGGACAAAGACAGAGCAGTAAGGCAGTTGAAGAGATTGGAAAAGCTTGGGGGTGAGATGAGACTGGCTGCTGAAGGTTGGAATTCTGAATGGAAAATCTTAGTTACTACAATAATGTCAGCACAAACAAAAGATGAAACCACAATTCCTGTTGCACAAGGCCTGTTTAAGAGATATGGGAGTGTTAGGAAATTGGCTCGTGCTAAGGTTTCGGATGTGGAGAAGTTGATTAGAGGAGTTAATTATTATAAGACAAAGGCGAGAAATGTTGTTAGTTGTTGTAAGGTGCTTGTTGACAGGTATAATGGGAAAGTGCCTAGTGATTTGGATTTGTTGGTCAAGTTGCCCGGGGTCGGGAGGAAGACGGGTAATGTTTTCTTATCCAGTTTAGGAAAGGATGCTATTGGAGTAGATACACATGTTCATTATTGCTCAAATTATCTTGGTTGGGTCAAGAGTAAATATCCTGAGAAGAGTGAGGTGCAATTGATGGATTTGTTTCCAAAGAGATATTGGAGCAGAATTAATGATGCCCTTGTGAGGTTTGGGAAGAACTATACTTCTAAGAAGGAAAAAAACAGGATTCTTGATGAAGTTAGGGCGATTAGATAAGTTTAAAAATCAGAGGGTTTAGATTTTTTTGATGAATGATTTGAGAAAGGGATATGAGATGTTTGAGTATGATGGTGGTAGTCTGAGTATAGGGGTAGAACGGATCAATGATGGTAGAGTGTATTATCTTGCAAAACTTAAGGGTCCTCTTAATAATTCAAGGAGGGGGTGTTTGATTGATATAATTAATGATAGGATAGATGATGATTTTCCTGTTATCTTAGATATCGGAGAGGTTAAGGGCTTTGATACAAGCGGACTTGTGCAGCATTTTTCGCTATTGCAAGGAGAAGGAAAGATAAGACAGTTTATGTAATAAATCCTTCAGAGAGGGCTCTAGCATTTATGAACATTTATCTGAGGAATTGTGAAGAATATAGGAATCACGTTCGCGTTATATCTAGTATGAACGAGGTTCAACAAACATTGGTGCATAAGCGGTTGGTAATTTTGTTATGATTTATCCATTTGCCATTTTTATCAACTCCAGCCATTTATTTTCAGAATAAAGTTTCAATTCTGGAATAGCCAATTCATAAGGGTATCTTTTGATTGACTGATGTTTTCTTATGAAATTATAGAAGATTTCATAACCTTTCATTATTGCATTTGCGCTTTCAACAGAGCCATGAAAACCTCTGAAAGTTTTAGTCCTCTCACGAATTGAATTATGCAACCTTTTAATCATAATACTAAAGCCCTCGCCTTTTGAAGCATTAACTTGATTATGAAAAACATTGAGTTTGTGAGTTTTATTTGAAAATCCATAAACTTTTTTGATAGCATTTGGATAAGCAAGAAGTCCGTCAGAAGTAACCACTTTAACTTGCTCTCCTGTTTTTTCTTCTGCTTTTGATAACACAAATTTAAGTTCTTTTTGTTCTCTTGCTTTAACATATTTGGAAGAAATCATAAATCTTGTTTTGCTGTCAATACAATCAATAAACCAATTTTTATCAACACCCTTTAATATTACCGAACCTTTATTTAATAAACTATGCTCTGAAAGATTTAGATCAGCAGTGCTCTTAGTAGGGGATAGATATGCTAGCAATGTCCAATGTTACAAGGTAGGAGATATTCAGAATACATCTCCTAGTAGATTAGCTATACTCACTAATGCTTTTTTTGATTCGAAATATTACATGCAAGTTCCTTCAGGTGATTTTTCTCCAGAACCCTCAGTGAATGGAACTTTATTAGCATTGATACCTTCAAAAAAAAGAAATTTAAGTTTTAAAGACTACGTATTCAGAAACATATGGGATCAAAGAACAAGACCTCTGAAGTATTCTATTTCAAATGGAATTGAAAATTATCTGTCATTAGAAGGAAATATTTGTTATATGGATAGCGACAGAATTATGGGAATTATATCTTTACCCGACGATTTAGTTGAGGAGAGAGGGAGTGATCTTGGAAATTCAGACTTCTTAAAAATATATATTTGTCTTTCAGATAAAAAGAATAAAAAAAGGATTTATAAAACTAATAAGAACCTTAGTGAGAGATATAGAAATTAGTTTTCATGCAACTTTCTTAATAATTGTATTCTCTGCGGTCATTATAAAACTAATAAGAACCTTAGTGAGAGATATAGAAATTAGTTTTCATGCAACTTTCTTAATAATTGTATTCTCTGCGGTCATTATGCATGTAATCATACAAACTATTAAAATTACCAACCGTTTATGCACCAGCGAAGGTCCAACAATAACTTTTTATACTAGTCTTTTGAATATTAGTTATGGCAGACAATAAGATACAGATGCCCGGTGTTTTTGGCGGGTTGATGAGGTATGATGAAGAATATTCAAGTAAATTCATGTTAAGGCCTTCAACTGTCGTGGGTTTTGCTGTGGCGATAATTGTTTTAGTTGTTGCTTTAAAGATATTTTTTCCTGTTGGTGTTTAAATAGAGAGTAAAGATTTAAGACTCCTAGAATCCTTTGACTGCTTCCATTTGCTTTAGCTCGGTGTGTGCAATTGGTTCTCGGCAGTGCTCAAGAACCAGACAGGTCATACACTAAAGTGTATGGTTCTCAACATAATCCATTTCTATAGGGTTATTATAAAGAAATATTTTTTGATTCAAGACAAGGATGAAAACCATTTCGAGAACGGTGTGTGCACCAATATAGTTTTTAATTCTATTTTTGTCTAAATTTAAAACCAAAATAACTTTTCCTTTTTTCATTGTATGCTAATAGTTTCTTATAGCATCTATATTATTTTTTTGATGGAGTTTCATTTTTTCTTTTTCTTCATTAGTTTTTCCGGTCATTGGAGCCGCGAAAGACGCCATGTAAGCTTCAAGCCCTAATTTTTTTAGTTCTTCTACGATTCCTATTTGTTCTTCAGCAAATTGTATGCTTCCATAAATAGTTATGTCAAGGTTGCATTCAGCCATGCACTAAAGTGCCTGGTTTCCTGTATCTGCAACCTTAAGCATCCAAAAGTTCAAACACGCAAGAACTTTTTGATATTTATGTTTTTCTGGAGATGGAAAACTATAAATAAGCTTGTATTTTTGGTGAGTTATGATACCAGGACTAGGTGGTATGAATCCTAAGAAGATGCAAGGCTTGATGAAGCAGATGGGCATCAATCAAGATGAAATTGAGGCTGATAGAGTTGTGATTGAGAAAGGAGATGGAAACATTGTTATTGAAAATCCGAAGGTTATGAAAATTACAATGCAAGGCCAGGAATCCTTTCAAGTTACAGGAGATATTAAGGAGGAGGAAGGATTCAATGAAGGAGATGTTAAGATGATAATGGAAAAAACTGGCAAATCAGAAGATGAAGCTAAGAAGGCATTGGAGGAAACAAGTGATATTGCTGAGGCAATTGTCAAGTTAAGTTAAGATGTATGTTCCTGATGAAACAATTTTGAATAGATATGCAGACGTTTTGATTAATTTTGCTCTGAATTCTGGAGAAGGCATTAAGCCTGGAGAAACAGTTTATCTGCAGGTTCCAGAGAATGCGAAACCTTTATTGATTGCTTTGAGGAAAGCTGTTTGGAAATCAAAAGGGCATATGATTGTTGATTATTTACCAGATAACGTTGCCAGAGATTTTTATGAAGTTGCTGATGATTCACAGTTGGATTTTTTTCCGGGAAAGTATTTGAAAGGGATTGTTGATGAGATGGATCATGCGGTTATGATAATTGCCGATACGGATAAGAAAGAATTGGAGGGTATAAAACCTGAGAGAATTATGAGGAAGAGCAAGGCTTTCAAGCCTTACAAGGATTGGAGAAGAGATAAGGAGAATAGGGGAGAATTTACATGGACTTTGGCTTTGTATGGTACTGAGGCAAGTGCTAAAGAAGCCGGATTGTCTTTGGAAGAGTATTGGAATGAGATTATTAAAGCCTGTTTTTTGGATGAGGATGATCCTGTTGGCAAATGGAAATCAGTTTATGATGAAGTTGAGAGGATTAGACATGCTTTGACAAATTTGGCTATTGAGAAATTGAAAGTTAGGGGACAAGGGATTGATTTAATAGTTGGATTAGGAGAGAATAGGTGTTGGTTGGGGGGAAGTGGAAGGAATATCCCTAGTTTCGAGGTATTTATTAGTCCAGATGCTAGAATTACGGAGGGAAAGGTTAGATTTAACCAGCCTTTGTACCGATATGGGAATATCGTCAAAGGGATTAGATTAGAGTTTAAAGATGGGAAAGTTGTAAAGGCGGAGGCAGATTCAGGCCTGGAAGTTTTGGAAGAGATGATAAAAGTTGAAGGAGCTAACAAAATAGGAGAATTTTCCTTGACTGATGCAAGATTGTCAAGAATTACTAAGTTTATGGCTGAAACTTTGTTCGATGAAAATATTGGGGGAGAATTTGGGAATATGCATATTGCCTTAGGAGAAGCATATAAAGATTCATATCCAGGAGACGCCTCAAAAGTTAGCAAGGAACAATGGAACGAAATGGGGTATAACGAGAGTGTTGTGCATACAGACATGGTTTCTACAGAGGATAAAGAGGTTATTGCTGTTTTGAAAGATGGGAGCGAAAAGGTGATTTATAAGTCTGGAAAGTTCTTAATTTGATTAGAATCTCTTGAAAAGTGATAACGGTAAATTTAGAAAGGTATAAATAGTAAATTTTCTTGATGTTTAGTGCTTCTGTAAGGGGTAAGTTTGGTGATGGATGACGTAATTAAGGAAAAAATTAGTGCAGACCACTTATTATACGTTAGCCTGAAGTATACAAAAACTTGCGATGTTATAATTAATTTGCTTCTTAGATGGAAAGTTATGGTTGAAAAGGCAATGGATGTTTTAATCGACAAGGCAAAAAAGAAGAAGAAATGGAAGCCCGTTCCTGATGCTCCGAGGGCAAAGGTAGTACAATTGAAGAAAATTTATGCTAAAGAAAAATTAGTTATCGAGGTTTTAGAGTTATATGAGATGTTTAGGGATTTAAATAAGCTTGAAAAAATCAGAGAAAGTGAATTTAGAAAAGGCGTCAACTTAAAAGTTAAATACAAAAATGATTTTGTTAATGTAAATCTTGATAAATTGAAAGAGTATGCTGATTTGTTAGAAAGGTTTATAAGCTATCTCAGATAATTCTCTTTTACTTACCTTCGTAAGTTTAGTAAAAATGGCGAGATTAATTGCAGTAATTTCAGGTAAAGGCGGAGTCGGGAAGACAACAACCACTATAAATCTAGGTGCTGCTTTAAATGAATTTGGAAGAGATGTCATAATTGCGGATGCTAATTTAACCACACCTAATTTGGGCTTACATATAGGCGTTCCTATTGTTCCTGTGAGCTTGAATCATGTTTTATCTGGAAAGGCAAAGATAGGAGATGCTATTTATGAGCACGACTCTGGAACAAAAATAATGCCTGGCTCTTTATCAGTTAAAGAATTGAAGAAGATAGATCATTTTAAACTAAAGGAAGTAGGGAAGAAATTGAGGAAAATGGTTGATGACTTTGTTATTTATGATGGTGCTTCAGGGTTAGGGGATGAGGCATTAGGAAGCATAGAGGCTGCTGATGATATAATTGTTGTTACGAATCCTGAGATTCCTGCCGTTACAGATGCTTTAAAGACAATAAAATTTGTTGAGGAGCTTGGAAAAGAGGTTAAGGGTGTTATAATTACGAGAACGAGGGGAAATAAGAGCGAGATGAGTGTTGCGAATATTTATGATATTTTAGAAACTCCTATCCTGGGTGTTATTCCTGAAGACAGGAATATGCAGGGTGCTTTGTCAAAAAAGGATGCTTTGATTCATTTACATCCTAATTCAAGAGCAGCAATAGCTTACAAGAAGATTGCTGCTAAAATGGCTGGTGTTAAATATCATGAACCAGGTTTATTGGCGAGGATGTTTAGTCATTAACTAATTTTGCTTCCTTCAGGCATAGGTTTTTCAGGTTGAAGGATTACTACTTTGTCTTCATTGGATGCTGCCAGAATCATGCCCTGACTTTCTATTCCTCTAAGTGTTACAGGCGCTAAATTAGTTATGAAGATTGCTTGCTTACCTTGAAGTTCTTCTTTAGTGTAGTGTTGTTTTAAGCCTGCTACAATTGTTCTGGTCTCATTTCCTAGATTGATTGTTAGGACATAGAGTCTGTCTGCGTCTGGATGGTCTTCTACTTTTTCTATTGTACCAACTTTCATTTCCAGTTTTTGGAAGTCTTTGAAGGGTATCTGTTCTGTCATTCTACGTTTTCTTCCCCATCTACAAGAATAGTAGACCCATTGATGAATTCGTTTTCAGTTAAAAATATTGCTGTGTTGGCTGTTTACTTCTAAGTTTCTTTTATTAGGGAGCTTATTTTTTCTTCCTTTAGGGTTAATTTTTTGAACTCTTCAAATTTGTGTTAAAGATTCATTTTATCTTTTGAAAGAGTATTGGGGATTTTTTAATTTTTATGGTCTTTAGGGGTTTTTCTAACTCATCAAGGGAGATTTTGAATCCGAATGTTTTAGCTATTCTTTCTGATGTTTCCGGTATGAATGGGAAGAGGAGAATTGTAGTGGCTTTGATATTGTTTGTAGCTTCGTACAATACTCTTTTGTCTTTTGTTTCCCATGGTTTTTTGTCTTGTAAGAATTGATTTGTGTTGTCTATATATGCAAATATTGAATTTAGCGCTTTGTCTAGCTCATAATTTTCCATATATCTCTTAACCTCAGCATAGGTTTGTTTTATACAATGGAAATCCATGTCTGATTTTTCAATTCCATATTTTTCTGCTAATGCTGAAACTCTGCTGACTAAGTTGCCGAGCTTGTTTGCTAATTCATTATTATGACGCTGTATTAATGATTTCTCTGAGAAGTTTCCGTCTTCTCCTGATGCGAATGGAAATTGTCTCAACGAAAAATATCTTATTGTATCTGCACCATATTTATCTACCAACTGCTGTACTGAGATTGCGTTTCCTAAAGATTTTGATATTTTTTTTCCGTTGAATGAGAGAAAACCATGATTGAATGTTGTCCTTGGTAATTTAAGTCCTGCCGATTTTAGCATTGCAGGCCAATAGACCGTGTGAAACCACGTATTGTCTTTTCCCAAAACATGGAGGTCCGCAGGCCAGTATTTTTGTTTTCCTTGTTGTTTTGTTGCAGTGTAATAATTGATGAGGGCGTCAAACCAGACATAAATTACATGATTATTATCTAGTGGAAACGGGATGCCCCAGTCAAAAGAGGTTCTTGTGATACTAAAATCCTTTAATTCTTTTTTTACTTTACTTATAACTTCATTTCTTCTTTGTTTAGGCAGTATGAATTCAGGGTGATTTTTGTATAAGTTGAGCAAATATTTCTGGTATTTTGAGAGTTTGAAGAAATAAGATTCTTCTTTTAGTTTTTCAAGAGGTCTTTGATGGACTGGACATACTAAATCAAAAGCGTCTTTTTCAGTATAGTAAGCTTCACAACCTGTGCAGTAGTATCCTTCATATTCACCTTTGTATATGTCACCGGATTTATCACATTTTTTTATGAATTCTTCTACTACTTTTTTATGGTCTTCATCTGTTGTTCTGATGAATCTATCGTATTTAATGTTTAGAGATTTCCATGCTTCTTTGAATTTTTTTGATATCTCGTCCACAAACGCTTTTGGTTTTTTTTCTGCCTTTTCTGCAGATTCTGCAACTTTTTTTCCATGTTCATCTGTTCCAGTAATAAAAAAGACGTCAACACCTAGTAACTTATTCCATCTTGCTAGGGTGTCAGCTACAATTTTCTGATATGCATGGCCTATATGGGGTTCTGCATTGACATAATCTATTGCAGTAGTGATGTAAAATTTCTTTGCCATATCCAATAAAAAAATAGAGAATATATAAGGTTAACTGATTCTAGAAAGTCATTTGTTCAATATGGCTGTCTATATAATCTGCGAGGCCATCCCTTTTTTGTCTATCACGTAATTCTCTTGTTTTCTTTATTTTTTTTGATTTGTCATAGACATCTCTCCAGTTGATTAAACCGGGTTTAACATGGCTTGTCATTCTGAAGGCTTCATATCTTGTTCCGGCGACATTCCCCTGGGTAATTGTTGATGGGCCTTCTGAAACCATATCTAATTGTGTTTGGAGTCTTTGCTTAATGTCTCCTATCATCTGGTTGTCTCCGATTACTAGAAATAGGTATTCATGATTCTCTGGATAATTTCTGGATTTGACGTTCCATCTTATTCCTCTTGGGTTTTCCATTATAAAAATTCTGATATTTTTTCGTATTTAAGCATTTTGATGGTATGGAAAATTATTTAAAACGTTTAATCGAGCCATGTATATGGAAGATAAATCCAAGGTTTCCAAGCAAGAGGCGCTTGATTCTTCTGATAAAAGTAAGTTGTATGGGCTGGCTTTGGATGAGATTAATATGCAGTTGTCAACTTTAGAGAAAGGGATTATTGTTCCGCGGATGTCTACAGTTCTCGCTGTCTTGAGGAAATTTATGCCTCATTACATCTGGCAAGGATTTTATTTTGCAGAAGAGAAGGAAATGGTTATAGGGCCTTATCAAGGAGAGGTAACTTGTCCTAATATTCCTTATACAGGTGTTTGTGGAACTTGTGCAAGAAAGAAGGAAAGTTTGATTATTCCTAACGTAGGCGATTTTCCAGGCCATATTGTTTGCGATAAAAGAGCAAAGTCGGAGATTGCAGTTCCAATAGTTGATAAGGCTGGAAGAGTTATTGCAGTTTATGCAACGAGTTCAGATAGATTGAATGCGTTTGACGATGTTGATAGGAAATATCTTGAGAATTTGATGCCTATTTTATTGGATGGAGAATTACAGTAATTTTTATTAAGTTGTTTTCTGAATCTTTTTAATGCGCCGGTAGTCTATCGGTTAGGATGCGAGCTTCCCAAGCTCGTGGGCCGGGTTCGATTCCCGGTCGGCGCACTTTTTTAAATTCATAACACTTATAATATTTGTTTTCTTGATAAATGTACTAAATAAAAGGAGGTGTAACAATGGCAAGAGCTAAAACTTCGAAGCAGATTGGAGCAAAGATAAAGTCTCTTAAGAAGCAAGTGACAAAACTTGAGAGGCAGAAGAAGAAAAGGATGGAGGCCGAGAAGAAATCTGGAAGTAGAACCAGAAGAAGGAGATCTGGAAGTTCTTCGAGAAGAACAACAAGAAGAAGGAGGTAATCCTTCTAATTTTTATTTTTTTAACAATATTTAATTGTATTAAATGGTCTATTATATATACTCGGAGAGGGAAGCAGCTAGAATACTTGCTGGTGTTTTAGTTTCGGATGGTTTAGTTGATAGAGTCAGTGCAGAGGTTCTTGGGAAAGAATATGTTCCTGTTGAAAAAAGAACAGATGATGCGATAATGGATCATGCTATTAGGAGAGCTGAATTAGAGAGCGTTAGAGTTAAGATTGGTAATAATGTTTATTAATTGATTTTTCTTTGTTGGGATGGTATGAGAAAAAAAGAGATTGTGATTGAAGAAAGCCCGTATGTTGTGCATTCTAAACAGCATGCAATGAAACTTAGTGTTGCAGAGGGAGCGACGTTTACTGCTAGCACAAATGTGGCTAGTTCTTATATTACCCCTTTTGCTCTTGCAATAGGAGCCAATAGTTTTCAGATTGGTTTGATGAGTGCACTACATGGACTGATGAGCCCACTTGGACAGATTAAGGGAAGCAGACTAATGGAAAAATATTCCAGAAAGAGTATTTTAATGAATGTTAAGTTATTCCATGCTTTGCTTTGGCTGTTAATTATCGGCCTTGTATATTTATATTGGAAAGGAATCGGTTTGTTATATTTACCTTATGCATTGATATTAGTCTGGGCAGTAGTCATGCAATTTATTTGGGGGATTGGACATGTTAGTTGGTTTTCTTGGATGGGTGATTTAGTTCCTGCGAAAATAAGAGGGAGGTATTTTGCACGAAGAAATAGGATTGTTGGTTTTGTGGGATTAGTAGCATTTATTGTAGCAGGTTTCTTTCTTGATTATTTTAAGACTGGGGGAATTGTACTGCTTGGATTTGCCATACTTTTCGGAGTTAGTCTTGTTTTGAGATTAGTTTCCAGAACCATATTAGGAAAACAGTTTAATCCCCAATTCAGGGTTAAGAAAGGTTATTATTTTAGTTTCTGGCAGTTTTTAAAAAATTATGGTAATTATTCTAAGTTTGCTTGGTTCCAGGCAACATTTTATTTTTCAGTTATGGTTTCCTCTCCATTTTTTGCCGTTTATATGCTTGAATATTTGAATTTCAGTTATGTTACATTTACTCTTGTTGCTGTGAGTTCTACCTTTTTCTTTTTGGTTTTCTCTCCTCTTGTAGGAAAGTTCTCAGATAGATATGGAAATCTGAAGTTATTGTATTTAGCAGCCTTTTTGTTTCCTTTTGTTCCCCTCCTCTGGGTATTTATCAAGAATCCGGTTTGGTTAATTTTTGCTCCTGGATTGATTTCAGGGATAGCAAACTCTGCATATATTTTAGGGACTACTAATTTTACTTACGAAATTACAGGCCCCCAGAAGAGGGGACTTTATGTGGCTTATACAGCAGTTCTTATAGGTATCGGGACTTTTCTTGGAGGGCTTTTAGGAGGAGCAATAATACAGTATGTTCCGATAACCTTTATGAGTCCAATTTTGTTTACGTTTGCCTTATCTGTGTTGTTGATGGTCATGACTTCTTTGTTTTTCTTGCCCCAAATAAAAGACTCGGGAATTCATGATAAAATGAAGGGATTCAGTACAGATTGGCACCATCCTTTTAAGATGATGGATTCTGATGTAATATGGTTTAAGAATTTTATACATAAAGGAAATTCATAAAATTTAAAAGCCTTGATGGATAGGGGAGAACATGTTTGGCAAAGAAAAGTGTCCTAGATGTAAGATGAAAATGAAAGATAGTTATAGCTTTTGTCCTAGTTGTGGGAAGGATTTAAGGAATCCAAAAAAGGATGAAAGGGATTTTGGGATATTGGGAAAGAACAATGTTGAGGAGTATCCAATGATTGGTGGAGGCGGATTAGGGATTAGCGATAAGATTATTGAGAAGCTCTTAAACGGGTTGATGAAGAATATGCCTGATATGGTGAAAGGTTTTGAAGACCAGTTTAATAATACAAATTCTAAAGTGGAGCAGACTCCAAATGGGATTAGGATTCAGTTTGGCAAGAAACCTGAAAAGAAGGTTTCCAAGAAGAAAGGAATTACTTCTGAGCAGGTTGAGAAAATGAAGGGAAAACCTAGGGTAGAGGCTAAATCTAATGTTAGGAGATTGGCCGACAGAGTTGTATATGAGTTGAAAGCTTCAGGAATCGATGATGTTAATGACGTTTTTGTCAGTAAGTTGGAATCAGGATATGAAGTTAAGGCAATAGGAAAGAACAAGGTTTATGTTAATATTATTCCTGTTAATCTGCCTCTTAAAGGGTATAAGATTGATGGTGCGGGTTTATCAGTCGAGTTTGGCTTAAAATGATTTTTTGTCTCTTAAATGGCCTATCATGAATCCAATTATTATTGCTGGAAGGATGAAATAAATTAAAGAAGTTATTAACCAGCTCGTTAAATCAATTATCTCATTTCCGATATACGAAGAGCCGTAGGCAATAGCTATTCCGATTACTAGACCAACAACAGCACCAATGTATTTCTTTTTCATAGGTATAGAAGGGATTAGTTGTTTAAAAAGATTGATATGAAAAAACAATTCTCGGATTTGGCTGTTTTTAGCTATGATCGCGCTGGGATTCGAACCCAGGACCTCCGCGTTATCAGCACGGCGCTCTAACCTAGCTGAGCTACGCGATCATAGCTAAAAACAGGTTTATGCGTTTATAAAGTTAGCCCTGGCTGGATGATAAAAAAAATAAAATAGAAAAAAATAGAAATAAAAAATGAAATTTACTGTGAAGGACCTCGCACGTTTCCTTGTGAAATTTGCTGTAGCGTTTGCTGTAGCGATGAACTACTCTTTTTGTATCTCATTGTGATATCACCTCTAATCGCGTCTCCTGCAGCCCATGATCCTGCATCACATTTTGCGATTATTGTTGTCTGAGAACCACTGACCCAATCTTCACCTGAGTCGCCCTCTCCTCCTGCATATATTATGTTAACACCCCCTGAGTCACTTACTACATCGTCCGTTATTGGACATGCTGTTCCGTCTGGAAGTATAAACGCAAATCCATCTGTTGTAGGAGTGCTACCATCAGTACTAGTGGCTGATAATTTTATGGATTCACCTAGATTTTGCGTAACCACCATCGTAACATTATCAAAGTTTGTTCCACTGACGATGTTAAAATCATCAAGGTTGAACGGAGGACTAATGATTCCGGCTGGACCAGCTAATCTACTTGGACTGAAAACACCAAAGTAGGCTAGAACACCGATGGCAATGATTGCTGCTAGGATAGCCCAACCATAGGTCATAAGAAACTCCATAGCTGCTTGTCCTTTAACTCGTCGCCCTTTTATTATTGATCTCATTCTTTACCTCCTTTTTAACTATGTGTTATGTATAATATATATTAATAGACGAGCTTTATAAATATTCTGATTTAATCTAAATGCAGTAGTCTGTGTGGTCTCCATCGATTTTTGCCCAAGAAATGTCATCTACTGTGCATGATATAGGTGGATTCTGATTTGAGAAATAATAGTGGTCTACAATTGTTTTGTCTAAGACATTTACACCTGCGTCAGATAAACTTTCTAAATTTACTAAAGATTCAACTCCATAAATGCTTGGTGCTAAATCTCCTGTTAGCCGACCTATAAAAGAGGGAGCATCCGTATTATTCCAGTATTTAGAATAGTTTCCTTCAACATCAACAAATTCCAATAATGTTGAACTTTGGTTGAATTTGTTTGCGTATTTTCCGTTTGTCCCTATTAGATATAAGGGATCTTCAAATCCATTTATTGGCACGAATCCTACGTAAGTTTCCGTTTTGTTCCAAGAGGCTAGTTGATTTTTATCTACTAAAACCAAGTCTGTTGTTAGTTCAATCCTGAGATTCCAGGGATCACTTTGAGTTATTGTTAGGTTTGGTGAGGTTATATTTATGTAGACATTGACTTTGTCTGCTTTTTCCTGGGTTTTCTGTTGCAAATCAGGGAATGTAGCACCAGACATTAAATCAAGGTTTTCTACTCCCTCCATTGTTCCGTTGAAAAAGTTTTCTTTGAATAATCTGTCGAAGTCTGCCGGAAGTATGTAATTACCTGTCTCAATAATTCTTTTTTCCATTCTGAATATTGTTCTGAATCCCGAGATGTATAGCTGTCTTGGTATGTCATCTTCTATTGATTTTAGGAAACTGTTCATTGTTTGAACTCTTTTTTGCACAGATGTTCTTTCTTGCACGTCAGAATATAAGCTGAAGGATATGACAAATAAAGTTAGAATTAATATTGCTAATGTTGTGAAAAATATACCTTTATTATTCATTTTATCTCCAGACTCTTACCTGAACTTCAGTTTGCCATTCAAATGGGATTCCAATTAATTCGTTTGCCGCAATTTTTAGGCTTTGTTCTGTGAATCTGACATCTATTTTATTATCATTATTTAGGTCTAATTGTCTCAACAAATTTCGTACTGCAATTTGGTATGCATCATTTTCATTTTGTACCTGTCCCCCTCCCATATGGGCAGTGTCATAAAAGCATTCATTACTTCCTGAATAACTGTCCGGAATGTTTTCTCCTTCTAATGGATTTCCACTTTCGAATTCTACTGTCCACAAGCATCCTTCTGCCTTTGTTAGGATGGATGAATAGGCCGTTACGTTTCTGGATATTGTGTAAATTATTTTGTTATAAATAGAACCCTCGCTCGTGTTCACAGGGCTCGAGCCTGTTGTCAAGTATACAGGGTTAGATATCTCTCCAGATATTACTTTTTCTTTTGGAAGGATTAATGCATAAGGGTCTCCGAGAATTATATAATCATTTCCATATGAAGTTATATTGAATATATTCTCATTATTTAGGTAGAGTTCTTTTGTCCATCTCGCTCCAGAATATGAAATTGCTTGGGCTTCTATAAGAGTTGAATTTAATGGAATTTCGAATGTTCCACTATATGAGTCATCAAATTGTTTTTCAGTTGAAATTAATAACCCGTATTCCTGATTGGGAATGGTGTAATTAAATTCAATATAAGAATCAGGGTAGAGTCTTGTGTAAACTTCAGGAGAGGATTGGGCCGTTTGTTCTCTATAATTTGCTATGATGTTGTCTATGATTTTTTGGTATAGTTCTACTAGTTCAGATATGTCTGAATAATAATACTGGCCGTCTGCACAATCTGCTATTGCCATTAGCGTTAATTCATCTACTTCGCTTCCATACCCAATTGTGTATATATTATCTACTACTCCTGCATTGTATAAATCACATGCAGCTTTTACAGAGTCATCTCCTGCATCTCCAAAGATTCCATCACCATTTAAGTCATCGCTAGTTAATCCACACCCCAAATTTGAGAATCCTGCACTTTGCACTATTCCCACTTTTTTTGCATCAGGGTCTGAATTCTGGATGAATTCATCACCCATAGATAAGATGCCGTTACACATCTTATGTCCTCCACTTGTGTATGTGGAATCCCAGTTGGTCACTCCTTTTTGTGAATCATATAAAAGGTAGTCTTTGTCTTTTGTTAGAGGGAGTTTATTTGCGGTTGCTACAGATGAATGGAAACCATAGATGCTGACATTTGTATTATCATATTTTAGAATTTCTTCTATTAAGAGAGTGTTTGAGTCTCTTGACATGTTTAATGGAAGCAACCAGGCCCCAGGAGGATTACAGCCCTCGCATTGTCCTTTGTTGCTTTGGCATCCGCCTAGTTGGTCACATTGCATATTTGTTGATTTATCTGTTAATGATACTATATCCAAACTTACATTTACAACATAAGTTCCGTTTTCTAAACCGAGTCTTATAGGGATTGTTTTATTGCTTAGCTCATCTAGATTTCCTAATATATTTCCTATTTGGGTAGGCGATAAATAAATTGTTTCCTCGTCGTTTGTTGTGTCGTTATATACAGTGACATTTCCAATAGTCATTATCGTGTTTATTTGGGAGCTATTCATATGTAATTTTACAGAGATTTCTTCTAGAGTGTTTGGAACATAGAATCCATCGTATAGATTTATTAAACCTTCAATTCCAGGGAAATTGTATCTTATTGGAGTGGCGTACTCTATTTCAGCATCATAAGTTACCTTAACGAATCCTCCTGCGATGAAGAGGTTGGTACCTATTATTTCTATGGTGTTTTCTCCGGATGTGAATGTAGACGTGTCTAACTGGTATGTTTTAGGAGTGAATTTGTCGATTGCTCCTTGCCAGGGGCTGTTGGGTTGTTCAACACCGTTTACTTTTACTGTAAATGTGTCGCTAATTACCCCTTCGATTTTTGCAGAAGTTATTGAGCCGTTATATTCTACTATTCTTGAAATATTTCCATCTCCAACATATCCTCCGAAGTAGTAATATTTGTCTCTTAGACTACTGGTTAAAAATGCTCTGGCAGAATATCCTGTTACATTTCCTCCTGCTTGAACTCCACTTATTATTTGTCTCGCAGTGTCTATGTATGTGGCATCGTTTAAGTCGGAGTAAGTTGAGTTGGTAGACCATAATAATGTTGTTCCATACCATAGCCCAACATTTTCTGTGGTTTCTATATCTATTAAGACAGTTTTGGCTAGTTCGGCTGCTTGAGATTCGTTTGATGCATATATTATTCCTATTGTTTCCAGGACTGATTTTTGATAGTCTGTTATTCCTGCTGCGACTACTATCGGCTCTACGGCAGGATTTCCAGTTATAGCTTCCTGAATGGTTAATGTTGAGAGTGTTGCTAAGAGGTCTTCGTGTATTTGTGATTGTTGCCCTCTAGATTGGCTTATAGGATATGCGACTATTATTATCATGAAAATTATTGCTAATGCAACTAATGCATCTATGCTGAAAAATATTCCCCTTTTTTTTAGTCTTCCCATATGTGTATATTAAGCACGGTAGATTTATTTTTATATGCTACTATTCGGCTTACCTTAATTATGCTTTGAGTTTCTGCAGACCTAAGTCCTATAAATTGTATTTCGTTTTCATCGATTATAATTGGCTCTGAGAAGTTGATGAAATAGTCATACCTTGTATTAAACAGATATTTTGTATTGGTGTAATCTAGTTGGTTGAACATTTCTAGCTTTGTTTGGTTTATTTCTTCATTGGAAAGTATTCCTATTTTGACTACGTTTGTTGTATTCCATCCAGGAGGATAACCTTCTGAAAGGAGATCATTTGCTATTCTATTTCCCTGATAAAATAAGGCGTTTAGATTTTCCTGAGTTTCGGTAGGGTAGTTTAATGAATACAGGAAGAAGATTATTATTCCTGTTATGAATATCACTGAAGCAACCATTAAATCGAAGCCCCATGCTTGACCTCTTTTTTTCATGTTTGTATTAAAAAATTAAGGTATATAATAGTGTTGTTTATCCTAATGGAGGGTTAGATTTTGGACTGGTTGATATTTTTATTCCCTTTCCTTTTAGAATTTGAAAATGATAAATTTTTCTAGAATGGTCTGTGCCTTTCATTTTATAAATTTCTATGTATCTGTCCCTTTTTCCCCTATACCGAGGGTAGTAAAATAAGATGATGGAATCTGATTCGAATTCCATAGCAATTGAAGTTGATTGTTTTTCTTTTCCTGGACTTCCCTCATAGGTTAATAGAGTTGTACAGTTCCATTTACTAAGCATCGAGAATAATTCTAGTGCTGCTTCTCTTCTTTCTAATTCGTCATCGAATAGAAGTGCGAAAGAGGTTATGCTGTCAATAACTATTCGGCTTATTTTTTTCTTTATAATTAAACTTTCAATTGCTCCTCCTCCTTCTTCAAGCATTGTTTTAACTTTGCTAGGAGTGTATTCCAAGAATGTAAAGAGGTCTTTTTTTTCATATTCTTTTAGGTTCCATCCAAATGTTTGTGCAATTGTGTAGAATTCATCCTTTTGTCCTTCGAATGTTACATATAGGCATTTTTCTCCACTCATCATTCCCCCCACTAAAAATTGGGTGGCAAATACGGTTTTCCCACACCCCGAGCCTCCAACTATCATGTTTGTTGAATTTTTCTCAAATCCTCCTTCGGTTAATCTGTCAAAATTAGGGATGTTTGAAGGGACTCTTATTATTCCTTTTACTTTTTTTAGAGTCTTCTTTTGGAATTTTTTGTGAGTTCTGGATACTTTTTCCTGGGTTTTTTTCGTGGTTCTTTTAGAAGCCTTTCTTTTAGGCTTTTTATGAGCAGTCTTTTTCATAGACTTTCGAACGACTTTTCTCACAGATTTCTTTGTTTTTCTAGAGGTTTTTCTTTTAGGTTTCTTTTTCATTTTTGTTTAAGTTATTTCTTATATTTAAAAGTTCTCTAAGCAAGGAAGTCTATGAAATATCTTCCGAGTAGGTTTTTGACTAAAAGGAAAATTATCAGGCTACTTGCGACTAATGGGAGGATATACTTCAGTCCTTCTCTTTCTTCTCCCTTACTTACGAGTCCTAGAACCAATGCGGCTAAGATATCTGTCACTGTCATAAATATCAATGCGAAGTAAAATATGAATGTGGATGAGACACTTACCTTTGTTAAGGTGAAAGGCACATTTAGGTTTGCGTTCACTTCAGGAACGTTTGCAAGAAGACTGGTTAAGACCTCTACTAATACAGTGGAGAGTCCAAAAAGTAGTGGGGCGCCGAATGCTACTGCGATGAATATGAAAATTACATACATTAAGACGTTAGATGCGGCCCTTTTTTCTACAAACTCTTTTTCTCTTAGGTTTGCAGATGTTTTTTCTAGGAGCACTGCGAGATTTCCTCCAGAACGGATACCGGATGTTACTAATTTTACAGTTTTTGTTATTTTATCTGATTTTATCCTTTCTGCCATGTTGTTTAATGCGACAGTTATCTCTTTTCCTGTGATTATGTCTTTTCCCAGGATGGTTATTTCAGAATCCAAGGGGGCAAATTCTTTTCTGGAGCTCATTATCATTGCCCGGTCTATAGTCATTCCAGCCCTTAAATTGGAAGCCATTAGCTGAATGAAGTCTGGAAACGCCTTTTCCATCTTTTTTATTTTGTTTACTTCTTTCAGTTTTGCTCTTATTATCGTATAAAGGTAACTTACAATTAGAAAGGCAAAAAATGAGATTATGAAACCTGTAAAACTCCAGTAAATCAGACCGATTGTTGCGGAAATTAGGATGGCTATTATAGGTGGGAGAATTATTGGAAGTCTTTTTGGCTTTTCTCCTTTTCTCCTTTTTCTGAACTTTAATTTTGTAAGGTATTTCTTTAAGTTTATCATTTTATAGTAGGCTAGGTCTTGTGGACCTTATTGTTCCTAGGAACATTATTTGGATTATCACCACAAAAACGAATAGGGCTATGAAGAACATTATAGTCATGAAAGTTGGAAGGTTAATCATAGAGGAAATTATTGTTAGGAAAGTTATTGCAAGAGCAGGGATTATTACGGAAGTAAGCATGTAAAACATTATTAAGGGATTTAGTTTGTTACCGTAGTTCTGAATTTGTATGAGTTGCTCGTCTGTTAATGTCTGAATCGATTCGTTAATAACAATAGATATGTCACTTCCAGCCCTCATTCCGTTGCTTATTTGCCATAGTGTTCTCCTGAAAAATAGAGAGCTGTTTCTTTCACCCATTTCTTCAATTACATCCATTTGAGGTATTCCGGCATTAATTCTTCTTACTGCTTTTTTGAATTCCAGGCTGAGGAACCCATAATCAGAAGCTGAAATGTTAACCATGATACTAAACAATGGGATTCCGGAAGAAAGCTGTACTAACATATCTTCAAGAGCAGGGATTAAGTTTCTTTCTATATTTCTCTGTTTTCTTGAAGAGAATATTTTTGGATAAATTGATTGGCTGAAGAAAATAAACCCTCCAAAAAGTATTGCAAGGGGTAATGCAAGAAGAAATGACCTAGACAAGCCAATTAGAAAGAAGATAGTGCTTGAAATCACATATATTCTGATGAACCAAAAGATAGCGTTTCTTAAACAAATCCCTAAGTATTCCTCTCTGGTCATGTCGGTGTCAGATTCATCCAGATATTTTTGTATTTTTGATTTTATCTTATGTTTGAATATTTTTTGAAAGAATTTGGACTTTTTTCTATTTCTGTCTAAGCTACCTATGGTAAAGGGTATTTTGAAATGAGGGGAGTTTTTCATCTTATGCAAGAATAGCTTTCTTGTTATTCTTGTTTATGTATTTAATTAGCGTTTCTCTGTTTTTATAATAGAGATTCATGACTTTTCCGAAATCTTGAATGCTTCTTATGTGATTCTTTGCAAGATACTGCAATATCTTTTTCTTTTCATCCAAATTTCTTTTTATTTCTGCATTTGACATTCCAGTATGTCTGCTTAAATCCTCGTAGAATCTTGCGCTTTCACTGTGCTTCACGATTCTGTCCTCTTCTGGAGACCATCTGTAAATTATATTAGATTTGGCTCTGTCTTTTTCTGCCTCAAATTCGGCGAGTTGCAGAACTTTTCTTATTCCTTTTCTTCTGTCTCGGTACATAACCACGTTTAAGTTTACAGATCTTAGTAGATTATGAGGCACACTTATAGGAGGATTTGTTAATCGCGAGATTGTTTCTGTTGCAGAGTCTGCGTGTACTGTTGCGTAAACAGAGTGACCGGTATGCATAGCTTCGAATAAAACCATCGCCTCTTCGTGTTTTCTCATCTCTCCCAAGATTATCCTGTCAGGTCTCATTCTTAATGAGTTGATTAATAAGTGAAGCATGCTGACTTCTCCTTTTCCTTCGGGATTTGGAGTTCTTGTTACTAATGGAGACCAATATAGGAATTCTGGCAACATTAGCTCACGAGTGTCTTCAATACTTAGAATTCTCTGGTTTGGAGGGATAAATGGAAGACAGGCATTTAGGAATGATGTTTTACCCGATGCAGTTCCGCCAGATATAAGGACGTTCATTTCATACTCTATGGCTATCCATAGAAGTGCAGACATATCAAAGTCGCAAGTTTTGTTAGTTATCATATCAATTATTGTGAATGGGTCTCTTGCGAATTTTCTGATTGTGATTGTATTCCCTTTTGTGTTAACAGGATATAGAACTGCGTTAACTCTGTCTCCAGTTATTAAATGTGCGTCTAACAAAGGGTTTAGGATATTTATTTGTCTTCCAACTCTTCTTGCAATTATGTTTGCATAGTTGATGATGTCTTCTTCTTTTGGAATTATGATATTTGTGTTTAACCACCCATATTTTTTACTGTATACCCTGATTGGTTCTTTTGACGAGACTATAACTATTTCTTCAAGTGTCGGATCTCCGATTAGGAACTCTATATTTCCTAATCCAACCATGTCCAGGATTAATTTTCCTATCAAGAAGTTTTCTGTATTGGGTGCAATTCTTGGAAGCTTTTCTTTAAGGAGTCTTCTTGCATCATCTGCGAATCTTTTCTTTATTACCTTGTATGCATTTGGGTCTGTTAATTCTTTCATACTAATTGTTGTCGCAGTAATAAGTTCCTCCCTTAAATCATTTAGAAGCGCTGTTGTTGCAATATCGATTTCAGGAATAAATAAGTTATATTGTGTTCCTAGTGCAGACTTTCTTATCTGTACCTGAGAGGTTGCATTGTCTATTGTTATCTTATATTTTTCTATTAGCTTTGAATTTTTAAGTGTTTTTTTAGGCATTCTTGCAATGTCATTAAATCTCACCTCGGGAATTGTGTTTTCTTTCTTTTCCTTGGAATCTTTAGGGGTTTCTTTTATTTTTATTTCCTCTTTAACTTTTTCCGGTTTTACTTCAATCTTTTCTTTCTTTGGCTTTTCTTTCTTAATTTTTTCATGGAATTTTTGCTTTGGAATACTGGGGAATTTCTTTTTTCTTTTTATTTCTGGTTTGTTAATTTTTGGTTTTGGAGAAGTGTGGTCAATGTTTTTTACAGGAGGAAGTTTACTTTTTGTATTACCTTTATTGAAAAAACTTTTTTCAGCAATCATCTCCTGCGCTGTTTTTGTTCTACCTTTAGAGTTTTTTGATTTTTTTGCCATTTTTCTCTTTTTTTATTTTATTTTTTCTTCTTCCTTGTTTTCTTTTTTGAACTTTTTTTGGTTGGTTTGTGTTTTCTTCTTTTTTTCAATGTTATTTTTTTATGCTTTGTCATTTTTGTAGGCTTCTTGGATTTCTTTTCCATTTTTTTTGCATCTTCTTTTTCTTTCCTGCCTTTTTCTTTCGCGTCTTTTTTCTTTATTCCAGGTTCTTCTTCATTTGTACCTGCAAGAGATAATTTCGCACTTCCGACTAAGGGGTATTTTATTATGGCTAGGTTGTTATCTTCTAGTATGTTAGACCATCCAAATGCTGTCGAGTTACTAACTCCAAATGTTTCTGCAATTGTAGATATTCTGATTGTTTTCTTTTCGTTTAATAATCTTAGAAGCACATCAATGTCTGTTTCCAGGCCTTTCTTTTTGTATTTTATTGTTGCGATTTTTTTAATGGATTCCTTGCCTTTCGTGTCTTTTGTAAGGCTTACCCTTCCTTTTATCAAAACATATAATATTAGCAAAATCACTATTAGCCATTCGCCTAAAACCACATATTTTGATATGTTCTCGGATCTTTGAAAAGATTGTATGCTTTCTATTGGATTAACGACATCCCCTGTTACAGCTCTCCCTGAAATTCCTGTTTCACCTAGATAAGGTATTCCCGTTCCGAAATATATGAAGTGTACTGTTAAATGGATTACTAGGATAACTACAAGAACTATTAGAATTATTTCCGCCTTACCTTTTTCTCCTCTTTTTTCCATTTGCAATTATTTAAATAGGGTGTCTCTTTTTATATAGAGATAACATTTTATAAACCTTTCAGGAAGATGAAAAGAGGACAGATAAGCGTTGAATACTTGATTGTCGTAGGATTTGTGATTTTTTTAGTCTTAAGCGTGTTGGGAGTTGCTTTTTATTATTCTTCGGCTCTTAGGGATAGCATCAAGTTTTACCAACTTAAAGGGTATGCTAACAAGGCGATTAGTAGTGCTGAGAGTGTTTTCTTTGCAGGAGAACCCTCAAAGTCTACATTTACGGCTTATTTGCCTGATGGAGTTTCTCAGGTATATGCTTATGAGGAGAATGATGATTACAGCCTTGTTTTTGTTATTAGTTCTTCAGGAGGAGACAATGTTATCTCTTATCCTAGCGATGTTAGACTGATGACAGAGGGTTTGACTATTACTCAAGGAGTTAAGAGGATAGAGGCCATCGCTTATCCTGATTATGCACTTCTTAGGGAGGCAAATTGAGAGATAAGGGGCAATCAGCCTTAGAATTTGCGATTCTTATTGGAGCAGTTATTTTTCTTTTTGTTTTGTTTGTTTTTGGAATAAGTAGCAATATAACTGGTAAGGCTATTGAGAGAAGGAATATAATTGTAGAGGATATAGCTGGTTCTGTGAGGGATGAAATAAATCTAGCTTCTGTTTCTAGCGATGGGTATTATAGAGAATTCACTTTGCCAGGGAAGGCACTTAATCAGGAATATGATATGATGATAGATGGGTCTGTGTTATATATTGAGTTGCCTGATGGAGGCTATGGTTTGTCAATTCCTGTCTCAAATGTTATTGGTCAGCCTGCCCCTGGAACGAATATTATTAAAAAGATTGATGGTGTTGTATACTTGAACGAATGATGAAAAGGATATATGAAATTAAAAGAGGGCAATCAGCCTTAGAATTTGCGATTCTTATTGGAGCAGTCCTTTTTTTCGTTGCTGGATTTATATTTGCTGTTCAGAACAATATCTCTGATAGAAATAGGGAGAGAAGACAGATTCTTATTGAGGAAATTGCTTCTTTAATACAGGATGAAATAAATCTAGCTTCTGTTTCTAGCGATGGGTATTATAGAGAATTCACTTTGCCAGGGAAGGTTTTAGGACTCGATTATATTGCAACTCTTGATTCCAGAACTGTTTATGTTCATACTGTCAATGAACTTTATACAACTGTGTTGCCAATTCAATCAGTTGTGGGAGATATTGAAGTCGGTGGAGTGAATATGGTTTCTAAAGTGGAAGATAATATATGTTTGAATTCTGAGATTGTTGTTTGTTCGAGTTGTGGGAATGGAAATTTAGAAAGTTTTGAGGTTTGTGATGGAGAACTTTTCGATAAAGAATATACTTGTGGAGAGTCGGGAGAAAGTGAATTATTTAATTTTGGGGAAGTTACTTGTGGAAACAATTGTGAGTTAGATACTGCCTTGTGTTCTTATTGCGGGAATGGAAAGACAGAGGGATTGGAAGTTTGTGATGGAGATGTTGGTGTTTTATGTGAAGGGGGGGGAGCAATTCCATTATTTAAGGATTGTCTATCTACCTGTGATGGATGGGGGACGTGTAATCCATTCCATAATGGTCCGCCTCTGCCTGCTTGTGATAATGGAATTGATGATGACGGAGATGGTTTTGTTGATTGGGACGGGGTGAATGGAGTTTATGAGTTGCCTTATGATCCTTATAGCGATGATGATAAGGAATGTGAGGATGCTGATGATGATAATGAAATGGAAGGAAGAGATCCATTCATTTATGTATGTAATGACGGGTATAATAATGACGGAGACCCATACATTGATTTTATAGGGGGACCACAAGGAGAGGACCCGGATCCTGAATGTGCTTATCCATATGATTTAACAGGCGAGAGTATTGAGGGAACGCCATATTCATATGATTGTAGCAATGGAATTGATGATGATGGAGATGGATTTATAGATTGGGGGGAAGACCCACAATGCATTAGTTATTATGATTTGAGCGAACATTCAGGAACATTCCCTGAAGATTTCCAGTGTATGGATGGAGTTGACAATGATGGTGATAATTTGATTGATTGGCCTGCAGATCCTGAATGTGCTTATAGGTATGATGATGAAAGTTCAGGAATTGGGTATGAAACAGGATTGGGTGGGGGTTTGGTGGCACATTATCTGTTTGACGGAACAAGTTTAAATGAGAAGCTGGCAGATGAGTCTGGAGAAAATAATGAGAGTATTGTAGGAAGTGCTGATTGTAATCAAACAGGAATTTCAGGAACTGCTTGTGGGTTTTTAGGTGTTGGTAATTATGTCAATGTTCCAAATAATAATGAGTTCAATCTGCCTAATAATTATGGAGAGGGTCTATCTGTAACCATATGGATTAAAACAAGTGCTAATGTTGTTAATGGGCTTGTTGATAAATCAGAAGGAAATGAGAGATATGGTATATGGTTATCAAAGGCTGATGATAAATGTGGGGTTTCTATTAAGGACGCAGAAGGGGATGAATTGACATATTCAGGAGGAGGAGATGTTGTTGATGGTACCTGGCACATGTGTGCATTTACGGCGGTTAGAAGCAATCCGGCAAATCCTGATGAACTTTATGTTAAATTATATTCTGATGGGCAAATGGTTCAAGATTATCTAGTTACCAATATTGGAGATATTTCTCCCAATGGTGATTTCAAGATGGGCGTTTTGCTTGGAGGAGCAGGAACAGCAAATATTATTGATGAAGTTAGGGTTTATGGCAAGGCAGTCTCTAATCAGGATATTTTGGATATTTATGATTCTTTGACAGGATAACTGAAAAACAGCAACGTTTAAAAACTCATTTTTGGAATTGATAGCATGGTTAAGGGAATAACACATTATCTTAGACAAGCTTGGAAGAAGCCCGATAAGGAAGCAATGCATTCTAGGTTGATAGGGTGGAGGAAAGGGAAGACTATAGAGAAAGTTGAGAAGCCTTTGAGAATTGATAGAGCAAGAGCCTTAGGGTATAAGGCTAAGAAAGGATTTGTGATTGCTAGAGTTAAGATTGGAAGAGGGGGAAGGAAGAGGGTCAGAAAAGGAGTTAAAGGGAGAAAGACTAGGAAACAGACCAATAGGAAGACATTAAAGATGAATTATAAATGGGTTGCTGAAACTAGGGCCGGAAGGAAATTCAGGAATCTTGAGGTATTGAATAGTTATTGGATTGGACAGGATGGAAAATATTATTTTTATGAAGTTATTCTTGTAGACCCTGATAGACCAGAGATAAAGAACGATAGGACGATGAACTGGGTTAAGAAAGGGAAGAGAGCTCAGAGAGGGAAGACAAGTGCAGCTAGAAAATCAAGAGGGTTGAGAGGAAAGAGCCCAAAGAAGAAAGTTAGACCTTCATTAAGAGCGAGGATGAGACAAGGAAAATGATGCCCGGATTTTTTCTTCCAGTTGGAGATATCAGCTCAAGGGATTTGGGAAGTGGCTATAAGCTAACCAATAACTCTGATATGAAGAGTTCAAGTTATACTGATGTTCGTGAACAAGAAAGTTATGCAGATGTAGGGGAATCTTATGTTAAATCGGTAAGGTTTGATTCTCCTATTGATAAGGATGTTTTATACGGCAGTTCAAGAGATAGTTATAGGATGGCTACTTAGAAAATTATTTAAACCAAGTTTTATTCTTTTGAGCGTGAATTTTGTCAAGACGTTTCCGTTCTTGTTCTTTTTATTGGTTGGTATTGGGATGGTTGTCGCGATTAGTGTTGATGAAGGGGATAATAAAGCTAAGACAGATTATAGTAAATTAAGACTCCGAGAACCCTTTGACTTTACCCCTCCTGCTTTAGTTAGGTGTGTGCGATTTGTTCTCGGTAGTGCTTAAGAACAAGATACCTCATATACTTTAGTGTATGGTTCTTGACATACAATCCAGGCGTGAGGGACTATTCTGAAAGTAGTCTAAGAGGCATTTATAGTTTTGATTAGGTTTTTATGAGTTTTCTTTCTTCCTTCACATATTGTTTAGCAACATTAGGCCATCTCATTTGTTCTGTGAATGGAGCCATGTTAGCTTTCATTTGTTCTAATTTTTTCGGGTTATCTAGAACATCCAATAAGGTATCAGTTATTGCGTCGGAATTATCTAATTCTGGGAGAATAATACCTCTTCCATCGGCTAGAACTTCTTGAGCGTAGAGGAAGGGAGTGGAAATTACAGGAACACCTAGACCAAGATAATAACTCAAGACTCCTGATGAGATTTGACCTACATTTGAATAAGGTGTAATGCCTAAATCTGATGCCCTAATGTTCCTTAATAGACTGTTTAATGGAAGGTAATGATTTGTGAATCTTATATTATCTTCAAGACCTAATCTTCTCGTTTCTTCTTGAAGCATTTTTCTGTAAGGGTCATTTCCATTAATAAGTTCTTTGGGATGTGTTTTACCTGCTATATGGTATAACATGTGTGGATGTTTTTTTACTACATCAGGTAATGCGTGAATAACTTTTTCCATTCCTCTTTTGGGTCTTACCAAACCAACTGTGGAAATAACAAATCTGTCTTCAAGATTCCCTATTATTTTTTTGGCTTCATCGCGTGATTCGCTGAAATCATGCGTTCCATGATATATTTTGCTTATTTTTTCTGGTTTTATCTTATATTCAGTCTGTAGTATATTTGTGGCTGTCTGTGAAATTGCCATGATGCTTGTTACTCTCGGAAGAATTCTGCTTAGTACTTCTCTTCTTTCTCTTGACTTTCTGTCTGTTTCTTGTTGTCTTGGAACTGTGTGACAAGTTAAAAGAGATGGTTTTTTAAGTCTGTCTAAAAATTCTATTAAATAGTCCCCTTGGTTTCCTCCAAAGATTCCAAATTCGTGCTGGATGCTCACTAAATCTGTGCCTTCATCGCTATTAAGAAATTCTGCAGCGTCAATGTAATCCTCTATTCTTTCTTTTTCTATGCAGAAATCTACAAAATCTGGATATTCTTCAGGTCTTCTGGAAACATTCATTGCTACAACTCTGTTTATTAAATAAGGATCTTCATGAATTGAATAATCTATTACGTCTTGTGTCCACGAGGCAATACCACATTCTTCAGGTTTGAATGTGCTAACATGAACTACTTTCTTTTGATTCATTAGTTTGTTTTTAAGAGAGAGTATATAAGTTTTCTTGTTATGTCAAGGTTGCTTGAGCATCCAAAAGTTCAAACAAACCTCACACTTTAATGGGGTAAAACACAAGAACTTTTTGATTTAACCAATATTTTGATTTAACCAATAAAGTAGTAAAAATTTAGTTTAATTTTTTATTTTTCTCTTGTTTTTCTTTCCAATGAGGGTCGAATGGGAATTCCCATGGTCTTTTGCCTTTTTTTAAAGATATTAGGATTGGCAAACCTTCATCATTGACTTTATCTGTTTTTTTGATGAATCCTCCTGGCGGGAGAGAGTAGGTGGATTTACATTCTGGATAATTATCACATGCAACGAATTGCCTCTTGAATTTCTTTGAATATTTAATTGCTAAATGGCCTTTTTTACAGACATGACAAGCCATCAATGTGTTGTTTTCTTTTTCTTGTTCCCTTAATTCTTCTGTTCCTTTTAACAAATCCTGGCCAATTTTTGATTCATTTGCCTTAAATTCTTTTGATATATCTGAAATCAATCTTTCAACGTTCTTTATAATTTCGTCATGTTTTTCTTTGAATTTTGATTTGGCTTCTTGTATGCCCTGCATTCTCTTTTCTAGGTCTTGGGTTAGATTTTCATCTATTATGATTGGAGAGTATTTTTCTAATGTTTCAATTAATTTTATTCCCAAGGGTGTTGCTTGGATACTTTTACCATCTAGATAACCTCTGTCGAATAAAGTGTCTACAATCATGCTTCTTGTGGTTTTTGTTCCCAAATTTTTCTTTTCTAAAAGAGATACAAGAGATGTCGGAGTATATCTTTTTGGAGGCTGAGTCATTTTATCATCAAATCTTATTTTTTCAATTTTTATTTTTCCATTTAAATCCGGAAGATTGGATTCTTTCATCTCCATAGGATAAACTTCTAGCCATCCTCTTTTTTCTACTTGTAATCCAGAAGCTGTAAAAAGTTTATCTTTGGCAGTAATTTTTATTCTTTTGTTGTTTGTTATTGCATCTTCACAGAAGCAAGAAATGAATCTTTTTACTATCAATTCATAGAGTTTCTTTTCATTTTCTTCTAACTGCTGAAAATCTCCTGTTGGGTATATAGATGGGTGAGCAAGGTCGGATTTCTTTCCTTCAATTGGTTTATCTCGAGTAGCTAAAGAGGCCTGGGGAAATTTTTTGGCTAGTTTTTTAAGGATTTTTTTTGGTTCTATTTGTTCAGGTATTTTTTGAGATGATGTTCTAGGATATGATATGAGTCCTGATAAATATAAAGATTGTGCTAATTGGAGTGTTTTAGATGGTGTGAATTTGTGTAATCTGTATGCTTCTCTTTGTAATGTTGTAAGGTCAAATGGGCTAGGTGGCTGAACAGATTCCTGAGATTTTTTAGTTTCTGCCTGGCCTTCTGTGATTCCTTCAAATTCAGATAGCAGTGCTTTATCAAAGATGTCTTTTGGATGTTTGAATTCATTATTATGGGTAATTGCGAAAACTTGCCAATATGGTTCTGGTTTAAATTTAGAGATTTCACGTTCTTTGTCTACAATTATTTTTAGTGCGGGGCCTTGGACTCTTCCTATCGAAAGAAGTTTAAATGAGCCAGTAGTTTTAATGGCAGACATTAATGCTCTTGATAAATTAATTCCATAAAGCCAATCTGCTTCATGACGAGTTTCTCCTGCATACGCTTGCCCCCAATCTAATGTTTTTAATGGTTTTTCGTAAGATTTTATTAGTTCATCTTTTGTTAAAGTTGAATATTTCATTCTTTTTGCGTCTTTTTCTTTGAAAATAAAACGAAGAACATTCCAGCCGATAACTTCTCCTTCTACATCGTAGTCAGTTGCGACAATAACTTGTTTTGCTCTTCCTGTGAGTTTTTTTAATAAATTGTAATAGTTTTTTGTGAAGGATGCTTTTTTTTGATGTGATGGAATCCATTCTATTTCGAATATAGGCCATCCCGTTTGTCCCTTTTTGTAATTCAAGTTGAATATATGTCCGACAGCAGTTGCAACAATTATCTTTTCTCCTTTATGAAATAATTCGTAGAATGGGACTCTGTTTTCTGAATATTTTCTTGGTGTTTTGTCTGCTAAGGCTGAGGCAATTTTTAGAGCTGCCTGCGGTTTCTCTGTTATTATGACTATCGCGTCTTTTTTCGCAGTTATTGTTGTTTTTGAGGTTGTTGGTTTTTTTCGTTTTCTGGTTCTCTTTGGTTTTGTTTCCAAGTTGGTTGTGGGTACGGGTCTTCCAGGCCTCTCCAGAGTGGTTAATTCTGATAGCTTTGGCTTTTCTTTCACGAGTTTTACGACTGTGAGTTTCGCATCATCTGCCGCAGGATATGATTGTTGAGGCATTTTAATTTCACATATTAATGGTATTTAAAGTATATAGTTTTATATTTTCTCGTAGAATTTCTTGGCTGTTGTGAAATGTGGAAGATTGTATTGTTTTGCGATTTTTCTTGCTTCTTTTCTATATCCATAAATTGCTATTGGTTCTATTTTGATTGATTTGTGGAAAACGGACTCATTATATTGGATTAGTTTGTATTTCTGTCTTTCTAGTTTTTTAAATCCAGCCCTTTTTCTGAACTTATTCACGGCTTTCCAAGTTTTTTCTGGTGAAGAGAAGTATTTGAACATTCTTTCTGGACTTTTGAATATGAATTTTTCAAATCCAGAGATTAATTGATGATTATAGTATAAGTGCAGATTGTCTTGAATTTTATAATATTGGGCTATTATTTTCTTTGTCTTTGTTAGCAATACTAGGTCAAATGGAGCTATATAATCTGGCTTTTGTTTAGTTTGAAATATCAACCTCTGGGCTCTGTAGGTTTTTGTGTAATGTTTATTTAGGACTGTGCAGACGAGTCTTTGTTCTCTTCCAAAGCTTTTAGTGTTTGGTTTGATAATGAAGGTTTTCAAGATATTATGAATTGATTGGAAGGGTACCTTTTCTTTCCTTTTAATGTTTTAAGGAAGAAATCTTCTTCAAATGATTTTACATAAAAGGTTTCTATATTGTTATAATGGGTTTGGATTTATAGGTTTTTTAGGAAACCTTAAAACCTCCACTTATTTAGGTTTTTCATGGCTAAATACAAATATGAGATGAAGCCTCTTTTTGAGGAAAGGATGAGAAAACTATTGAAAGATGGGGATGATTTTGATGCTTTTTCAAAGATTTCGCATACAAAATCAAGGAAGTGGATTAGGGCAAATGAGTTGAAAATTGATTCTGATAAATTATTCCAGAGATTGAATAAGAAGTGGAAGGTTGTTAGGCCCTTTCCGAAGTATAAGGAGATAATGTTGATTGAGTCGGAATTAGAACCGGGCGAGTTAGGGAATTCCATCGAGCATTTGCTTGGGTATTATTATGTTCAGGAAATTTCAAGTATGATGTCTGTTTTAGCTTTGGACCCTAGACCGGGGGAATTTGTTTTGGATGTGGCTGCTTCGCCTGGAAGTAAAACTACGCAAATTGCAGCGAGGATGGAAAATACCGGGACAATAATTGCTAATGATGTTGCCTTAGAAAGAGTGAAGATATTGAATACCAATTTGGAAAGATGTGGTGTTAGTAATTGTGTAATTACTAGGAATGACGGGGTTGGGTTATGCAATAGATTAAGTAAGAAAGGATGGAAATTTGACAAAATATTGTTAGATGCTCCGTGTTCTGGAGAAGGAACATTGAGGGATAGTCCAAAGACATTTAAGATGTGGAATATTAAGGTTGTGAATAACCTGGGAAGGATGCAGAAAAAGATGATTGCTTCAGCTTTTAAGTGTTTAAAGAAAGACGGGATTTTAGTTTATTCAACTTGTACACACGCCCCCGAGGAGAATGAGTCAGTGGTTAGTTTTGCTTTAGAGAATTTTCCTGTTGAGTTAATTAAGTTAAATCTTCCACTTAAGTGTAGGGAAGGTATAAAAAACTGGCAAGACGATATTTATGATAACAATGTAAGTAAATCGTGCAGGATTTATCCTCACGATAATGATAGCGAGGGATTTTTTGTTGCTAAGTTAAGATTGAAGGAGGAGATATGAACATTGTAAAGTATGTTATGAAGTTTTCAGGAGTAAGAACCGCTACTGCAGGGATAATTGAGAAAAATGGAAAAGTATTGCTAACAAAGAGAAGCAAGATGATTGCAGAAGGAGGGAAGTGGTGTTTACCAGGAGGACATGTCAAGAAGTGGGAAACTGCAGAGGATTGTGTTAAAAGGGAATTGAAAGAGGAGGTTGGATTGGATGTAGAAAAGGCTAAACTGTTATTTGTACATGAAGAATTCAAAAAAGATTTGAATTTGCATGCTGTTGTTTTCGTTTATTCTTTAAAGACAAAGGGAAAAATTAAAAATAATTTTGAAGTTAAGGAAAGTAGATGGTTTACTAAAAAAGAAGTTGAGAAGTTGGATATGGCATTTACGCACAATCAGATGTTAAAGAGGTATTGGAATGGTAAATAAACTGTCTAAAAAAGAGATAAATGCTGTTTTGTCTAGATACAATTTAGGAAAGTTGAAGGATATAAGGTATCACGAAGGAGGCATGATTAGCTATATATTTGAATTTAAAACTGATAAAGGGAATTTTATTGTCAGAAAATTAGGATATCAGTTTAATTGGTATCATAGGACTCAGCATAAAATGGAATTTACTGTTTTGGAACATTTACATGGCAAGGATTTCCCTTATGAAACCCCAATGTTTTTAAAAAATAAGAATGGAAATTATGTTTCTAGGATTAATGGGATTTTATTTGAGGTTTATGAGAAATTAGAAGGTGAACATATAGAAAAGTTGGATGAGGGTAATGTTAAGGAAGTTGCCAAGGCTCTAGCAATTTACCATAAATATATGTCTAATTATAAGCCAGACAAGGGGACTTTTAAAGTTAGGAGATATAATTGGATGCTTGACAGGTATTGTAAAATGCGAAAGATTGAAGAGAAGGGTGAATTAAACATGCGGGTACTGGAAAATGTGGATTTCTTTGAGAATTTGTTGAAGAGATTATTGAGGAAAGACTTAGGGATAGATATGTTAGTCATACATTCTGATTTTTCTCCGGATAATTTTCTTTTTAGGGATAATAAACTAACAGGAATATTAGATTTTGAGAATCTTTCACTTTATGCCAAGGCTTACGATGTCGCATATGTTTTGAGGAGAAAGTTTGGACTAAAAGATATTTTTCTTAAAGAGTATAGGAATCATATGAGATTTTCCAAGGAAGAGGAGAAGAACCTTGTTTCGTTCATTTTGTTGAATTTGTGTAACCATTTCTGGTGGACTTACTTAGGTATGAAAAAGAGGCCTGATTTAAAATTGCGTTCTATGAAAAAAACTATAAAACAAGTAAATGAATTTTATAAAATGTGGAAATGAAAAAGAAAAAAATAAAAGCAATCATATTTGATGTGAATGGCGTTCTTGCTATGGATAAGGATAAGAAGAGTAGCGTGCATGAAAGCGTGCATGAAAGTATGGCAAAAGTTTTGGATGTGCATTTAGACACATGGTTTGATGCTATTGATACAACATATGCTAAATCGATTGAAGGGAAAGGTACAAAAGAGGGTGTTATTAAGAGAATTGCAGATAATTTGGATGTTAGAACAGAGAAATTGCAGAAGTTGTTAGTTAAACATTATAGAAGAGGGTTTAGGAGGAATTGGCATTTATACAAGATTGCATGGAAATTGAAAAGGAGAGGATATAAAATTGCTATTTTAAGTGATCAATGGCATGTTTCCAAAGATGTTTTTATTAGGGAGAAAGATGAAAGGAAATTTGATGTTTCTGTTATAAGTTGCGATGTTGGAATGAGAAAGCCGAATCCTAAAATTTATAGATTGACTTTGAAAAAACTGAAAGTGAAACCATCGGAAGCCGTGTTTATTGATAATAGGGATTGGAATACAAAACCAGCTAAGAAGCTTGGAATTAAAACGATACTTTTCGAGAACAATAATCAATGTTTAAAAGAGCTTAGAAAGATGGGTGTTAGGATATGAGATTGATAATTGTTAGGCATGCGCAGACGACACTTAACAGGGATGGGATTATACAGGGAGTTAGCAGTGGCGATTTAACTGATAAAGGGAAGAAACAGGCAGAGTTGTTGGCGAAAAGATTGATGAAAGAGAAGGTAGATGTGGTTTATTCTTCAGATTATAAAAGATGCAAGGATACTCTCAACCCCTTTTTAAAGATGAAGAAGGTTCCTGTTCATTTTGTCGAGGAATTGAGAGAGAGGAACTATGGAATCATGGATGGGAAATCCGGAGAAGAATATGACAAATGGAAACAGGATAAAGATTGGACTAACTTTGATTTTAGGATGTCCGGAGGAGAGTCGTATAATGATGTTTTAAAGAGAGTCAAGAAATTTTTAGATGTTCTTTTAAAGAAAGAAAATGGGAAAACTGTCTTGATTATGGCTCATGGAGGAACTAAAAGGGCGATATTAATGAATTTGTTTGAAGAGAAAAATAGAGATTATTATAAGAAAACATCCGGGCAGATATCCAAAAATACGGCGATGACTATTATCGGTTTAGAAAAAAAAGGGGGATGGAAAGCAGATTCTTGGTATTCTGTTGAACATTTGGAGGACTTATGAAATTTGTCAGAAATAGCGAGAAAAAAAAGTTGTTGAAAGACATGGAAATGTATGGAATAAAGAAGTTGCCATATCTTTTGTTGGAAGCAGGCAAGGAAAAAGTTAGGGGGTTTAGTGGGACTATGAATAAGGAAGAGTTTGCTGAACTAGAGGAAATTGCAAGAGTTGAGATTGTTGGCCTTTATTTGATTAGGAAAGAGAAAGGCGGATTAAGGTTAGGATTGGATGGAAGTATGATGTTAAAACCATCAAGAAATGTGATTGAAATTGATGCAATTAATGAATGGATGAAAGGTCATGATTTAGAGGTTAAAGGAAATAATGGGCTTTATGCTGTTAAACATAGGGGTGATTTTTTAGGATGTGGCGCTTTGAAAGATGGGAAACTAATTAATTATATTCCAAAAGAAAGAAGGATTAGGCTGAACTAGGTCTGTCATAGTCCATGTCATCGTCGTTCATTAATTCTTTGAATGTTAGTGGTCCTAAAGGGCCATGGGCATCTGGGGTGGGTCTTATTTGTGGTTGTGATAGGTTTTCGGAAACTTCTTGGTTGTTTAAATAAGAGTTTTCGAAGGGTGTAGGGAATACAGGATTTCCAATTTCTTCGTTGAGGTAATATTCTATTTCCATTTTATTTCATATCTTTGAAGATGTTATTCTCATTTAATATTTCTTCTGTTAGTTTATCTGCTATTTGCTCGACAGTATCCTTCACATATTGAGGTAATTCATAACCCTTTTCTTCAAATCTGTAAGCTTGAGCCATGTAGGAAGAGCCAGGAAAGTTTCCTGATTCTAACATTTCTGTTCTTTCCGCCCAGAATCTGTCAACTTCTTCCTGGGCCATCCTTTTTTCTTCATATACCATACAACTTCTTTCCGAAAAAGGTTTTTAAAGGTTTGTTTTTAGTAAATTAAATGAATGAGGAGAAAATCATTAAGGCTGGAAAAATAGCGAAGGAAGTCGTGGATTATGCTAAGTCTATTATTGAGCCTGGTATGAAGTTGATAGATATTGCTAATAAGATTGATGATAAGATATTAGAATTAGGGGGGAAACCAGCGTTTCCTGTTAATTTGTCTATAAATGAGGTTGCAGCTCACTCAACGCCGGCTCATGATTCAGATGAAATTGCTAAGGGATTGCTAAAAGTAGATATTGGAGTGCATGTAGATGGGTGGTGCGCGGATACTGCATTTTCATTAGATTTAGATGATGATTCAGAAAATAAAGAGTTAATTAAGAGTGCAGAGGCTGCTTTGAAGAAAGCCTTGGATTTTATTGAGAAAGGAGTTGAAGCCAGAGAGATTGGGGCGATTATAGGTGATGAATTGAGAGCAAGAAAAGTTGGACCAGTTATTAATCTTTCAGGACATTCAATAGATAGATATGACTTACATTCTGGAATAACAATTCCTAATGTTGATAATGGAAATGATGCTGTCCTTGATTCTGGATTGTATGCGATAGAACCTTTCGCAACTAATGGATTAGGGAAAGTAAGAGATGGAAAACCTTCTGGAATATATCAATTACAAGGAGAAGGAAATGTCAGAGATATTTTTTCTCGGGAAGTGTTGAAATTTATTAAAGAAGAGTATCAGACATTGCCTTTTTGTTCTCGCTGGATTCATAAGAAGTTTGGATCTAGAGGGTTGTTAGCATTAAGAATGATTAAGCAAGCTGGATTGTTGCATGAATATGCTCAGCTAATTGAGTCTGGAAATGGAAAAGTAGCACAAGCAGAACATAGTATCTTGATTGGAAAGGATGTAATCGTGACTACAGAATAATTTTTAAAGTATGTTTTATTGCTTTAAGAGTGGAAAAGAGGAATGTTTTTATTGCGATTGTTCTTGCGTTAATTATTTTAGTTGGTCTTTCAATGGTGTTCGTGTTCATCTCGAGTTATATTTCATTTAAGTCCGATAATCAGGAGAATACAGAGGAAGATGAGAGAGTTACAATTGCAGAGTTATGTGGTAGTTTGGAATTGGAGCCTTTTTCATGTTTTATTGATGATGGAAGCGTGGAAGTGTCAACAACTCGGAAAATTGGAGAGGATTTGAAAGGCGTGGAATTTAAATTTACTTCCTTAGGAAATGAAGACAAGGTTTTAACAGATAAAGATGCATCCAAAAATTTTCTTTCGGGGAATGTTATCATTAATATGCTTGGGTTTATTTTTAAGCCAGTTTTGTTTATTATTAATCTTTTAATTCCAGGTAATTTATATTTCAGTCCACCTGCTCAAAGTTTTGATTTCACTGGAAATGCTATTGCAGACATAGGAGAAGGAGATAGTGTAGATGTTGCAGGAATTGTTGATGGTGGAGCTTGTGATTATTCTGGGAAAAGCGTTGAATGTGTTTTAAGAGAAGAGCCAAATGGAGGAAATGGTGGCGGTGGAGGTGGAGGCGGTGGAGGAGGCGGTGGAGGTGGAGGCGGTGGAGGAGGCGGGGGAGGAGAAGACGGAGGTGGAGGCGGTGGAGGAGGTGATGGAGGAGGAAGTGGAGGAGAAGAGTGTGGAAATGGAATTTTAGAAAGTGGTGAGCAGTGTGATGATGGTAATTTAATTAACGGAGATGGTTGTAATAGTGTTTGTGAAATAGAAATCGTTTCACAGGCAAATGAGTGTAATGATGGAGAAGATAATGATGGAGATGGCTTAATTGATTTTGAAGATGATGGTGGAAGTGCAGGAGTCTTTATGGGTTGCTATGGTCCTAACGGACAGGAAAGTCTTGTAGATTATGGCTGGACTATGCTTGATGCTTCTAGTGATTCTAAAATAATCTATGTTTCATCTTCTTCTGGAGATGATAGTTGGAGCGGTTTGTCAGGTGAGTGGAATGGAACAGATGGTCCTGTAAAGACAATTGCTCATGGTTATAGTAACTTAAGTGAAAATAGCCCTGATTGGCTTTTGTTGAAGAGGGGAGATGTTTGGAATGATGAAAGGATTGAAAGGGAAAAGCCTCTTCCTTATAGTCCTTCTAGACCTGATAAGAGTGGCAGAGGGTATGATGAGCCATTAGTTATTTCTTCTTATGGAGATTCACCCTATAGACCTTTAATTACTAATTATTCTGGGAGTGTTTTTAGTGTTAGGGATATTAACAAGAATATCGACTTTGTTGTTTTGAAGGGTTTGGAAGTTTATAACTCCAAAAAAGACCCCAATTCTAACGATTTTAATGCAGGAGGGGGGATGTTTATAGATAGGCTTAGCCCAGGAAAGATGTTTTTAGTGGAGGATTGCAAGTCTATTTATGCGGGGAATCAAATAAGTGCTGGAGTGGTGAAGAATTTTACCCTTAGAAGGTCCATAATTGAGAAATCATATAGTGCAGATGAAGGGCATGCACAGGGTATTTTTATAGATGATGCAAGGGGGGTTTTGTTAGAAGAGAATGTGTTTGACCATAATGGATGGAATGAAGAGTTTGAATATCTGCTTTATGTTGTGCAGAATGATTCTGCTGCCTGGGGAACAGTAAAGGATGGACAATTTAGGATTTGGATTAATGGTGATTATTCCGAGGTTGATGGATTAGATTTTACTTCTGTTAGTAGTATGAATGATGTTGCCCAGGTTATTGAAGATTCTTTAGATGCTTTGTTTCCAAATAATAATATTAATGTTGGTTGGCATTTTGGTGTAATGAAGTTTAGTTCTGATTTTAATACTCATCCGAAAGTTATTGATATAAAAGATTTACAGACTAGTCAAGTTGGAGGGGGCACAGATATCAGCACTGATGCTTGGTTGGATGGAAGTAGTGGTATATCACCCGATGCTACACAATTTAATCACAATGTCTATATTACATCTGACACAAGGGATGTTGTTGCGAGAGGAAATATTATTGCTAGACCTTCTGCTTCTGGAATACAAGCAAGACCTGGAGGAATTATAGAGGATAACTTTATTTTTCAGGCAATAAGCAATCATGTTGGGAGAACCTCTAGTACGCCTGTTCCAGGAGGGATTAATGGCACATGGAAGAATAATGTTGTTTTGAATGCTACTTTTACTTCTGGAACAGATTCAAGAGGTGGAATTGGTCTTGAAACTGCCCATACTAACAATTTTGTTGTTGAAGGAAATATAGTTGCAAATTCTGAAGTTAAGGATATAGGGCTTGAGTTAAGCGGACCACATGATGGACATAAAAATACTACTGTGAGAAATAACATAGTCTATGGGGCAGGTATTCCTCTTGGCACATGTTGTTATGAGGCAGATTATAATTATACTGATAAAACTGTTTTTGTGCATGATAATGTGTTTGAACGAAGATATCTTGATGCAACCAACGACAAGAATAGAGTTGTTCAGATGAAACATAGTACTGATGATTACTCAGCACACTTTGTGTTTAGGGATAATAGGTATTGGGATGTGTTTCCTGATGCGTGGTTTTATATTGGGAAATTTAATAAGGCAATGACTTTTGATGACTGGTTAGCTCACGTTGACGATGTAGGGAGTGTTAATGAAACTACTTCTTTTGTAGACCCGGATAGGGGTATAGAGAGCTATCATGTTTTCCTTGGAGAGGATGCAAGTAGTGACTCTTTCTTTGCCATAGCTAAAGAACAATCTGCTTTCAATTGGAATTCTAATTATACTGCACATGAAATTAATGAGTATATCAGAGAAGGATTCCAGAAAGCTTAGACCCCCTGAAAAATCCTTTTTTAGTTGATATAGAAGCCCTCCTCTAAGGAATTAAGAATCAGAGAATCCTTTAACCTTACCCCTCCTACTTTAGTTAGGTGTGTGCGATTTGTTCTCGGCAGTGCTTAAGAACCAGATATGCCATACACATTATTATGTCAAGGTTGCTTGAGCATCCAAAAGTTCAAACAAACCCCACACTTTAATGGGGTAAAACACAAGAACTTTTTGATATGGCTCTTGACAAACTAAAGTTTTTTGCTCATATCCATAATTTCATGAAAAGAGGTGGTTTCATCTTATGATGAGCATGATTAACCTGTGTATATTGGTCCAACAATTCCTTGTTTTGCTTTTTGCAAGTACTGGTCTTCCATCTTCTTGTATCTTTGTGCTGTGTTATCCGATACAGATGGTTTGACTCTCTTTAATGCTTCATCAAAATCTTTCATGGATACAGTTTTAGCATCCATATTTCTTCTTAATGCTGTCATTGCCGCCTCTCTTGCAAGACTTTCTATGTCTGCCCCTACAAATCCCTCTGTTTTCTTTAATAAGATATCCATTTTAACAGATTTATCTAATGGAATGTTCTTTGTGTGAATTTCTAATATTTTCTTTCTGGATTCTTTGTCTGGGATATCTACTAAAAGGATTCTGTCAAATCTTCCCGGTCTTAATAGTGCTGAATCAAGAAGGTCTGGACGATTTGTTGCAGCTACAACTATTACACCCTTCATGTCTTCTATTCCATCCATTTCTGCCAACATTTGATTCAAGACTCTTTCAGTAACCTTTGTTCCTGATTCTTGGCCTCTTTTTCCAGCTAATGCATCAATTTCATCAAAGAATATTATACAAGGAGCCACTTGTCTTGCCCTTTCGAATACTTTTCTGACTCCTTCTTCGGATTTTCCGACCCACATAGATAATAGAGAAGGACCTTTAACCTGGATGAAATTGGCTTCGGACTCTTTAGCAACTGCTTTAGCCAGTAATGTCTTGCCCGTTCCAGGAGAGCCATACAATAAGATTCCTTTTGGTGGTTTGATTCCGAGTCTTTCAAAACTTTCTGTGTATTTTATTGGCCATTCCACTGCTTCCTTAAGGTCTTGTTTTATTTTTTCTAATCCGCCTATATCATTCCAACCGATATTTGGTGTTTCTACTAGAATCTCTCTCATTGCAGATGGTCTGACAATTCTAAGGGCAGATTCAAAATCTTCTATACCAATTACCATTTTATCTAATAGGTCTTGAGATATTTCTTCTTCCTGGTCCATTTTTATGTCTGGAAGTAATTTTCTTAGAACATTCATTGCAGCTTCTTTTGCCAATGCCGATATGTCTGCTCCAACGAAGCCGTGTGTTTTTGCCGCTAATTTTTCTAATTTAACATTTTTTCTTAATGGCATGTTTCTCGTATGGATTTTTAGAATATTTAGTCGACCTGCTTTGTCTGGAACTGAGATTTCTAATTCCCTATCAAATCTTCCTGGTCTTCTTAATGCAGGGTCTATGGAATTGACTCTGTTTGTTGCTCCTATGACTATTACTCTTCCTCTTGATTGCAGTCCGTCCATCATAGTTAATAGTTGTGAGACCACACGTCTTTCAACTTCTCCTTGCACGTCTTCTCTTTTCGGTGCAATTGCATCTATTTCGTCGATGAAGATTATAGATGGGGCAGACTTTTCTGCATCTTCAAATATTTCTCTGACTTTCTTTTCTGACTCTCCATAGAATTTACTCATAATTTCTGGACCATTTAATAGAATGAAGTTTGCTTCTGATTCATTTGCAACCGCCTTAGCCAGTAATGTCTTGCCCGTTCCAGGAGGTCCATGTAATAGAACTCCTTTTGGCGGTTCTACTCCTAGTTTATCAAATACTTCTGGATGTTTTAATGGCAATTCAACCATTTCTCTAATTTTCTTTATTTCTTCTGTTAACCCACCAATGTCTTCATATGTTACATCCGGGATTGCTTCATCTGAAATTTCAACAGCTTTTGGACTAACAATAACATTAGTATTTTCTGTTATTACAACGGGTTGTGATGGTACTGTTGATATGACCATGAATTTTATTTGTTGAAATCCCGAAAATCTACCAATGTTGCCAAATAATTCATTTAAGTCTCCGAAGATGTCTGGCATGTCTTCTCCCATTAAATCTCTTCTTCTTTGCACTCCTCCAAGAGATAAGATATCTCCTTTTGTAGCTGCTCTTCCTAATAAGCCATTTTTGAACATTTCTGGTTCACCTTGTACCATAACTCCCTTTTGAGCAGGTGCAATTGTGACTTTCTTTGCAGGTTTTACTTTTGCTTTTGAAACAGAGACTTGTTCACCTATAGATGTTCTTGCGTTTCTTCTAATTAACCCGTCAATTCTGATTATTCCTTCTCCTACATCTGCAGGATAAGATCGATCAATAATAGCGACTGTTTCTCTTTCACCTTTTATAGAAATAATATCCCCTCTTCTTAATCCAAGGGCTTGCATAATTTCTGTGTCTATTCTAGCAATGCCTTTGTATGCATCTTCCTGGAGTGCTTCCATTACTTTGAGTTTTATTCCTTCCATCTTTTTCTGTCTCCAAATCTTAATGTAATCCTTTTCATATCATCAAAACAAAGTCTTACCATATCATCCATCATCTTTCCCTGTTCTTGAATGAACGAAATAATTTCTTTTGGTATGCTGATGGCATGGCTGTTTCCTACTACTCTCAACTTGACATTATAAGTCTTTCCCTTTAATGAGTTGAATTGTTTGTACTTTTCTAAATCAGTTGGATGGTAAATGATAGATTTACAGGTTTCACATTTCATTGCCCTTAATGCAGCACCAGGTTTGTCGACTATTTTCCTTATCATTGGTTTGTTGCATTTTTCGCATAAAATCTTTGCGTCAAATATATCTTTCATAGTTATTGTTTTCTGTATGTTTATTTAGTATATACTGAATGGTATATACTGGACTATTTAAATATTTCGGTGATTTTTGGTAAAGATTTAAAAACGAATTTTTCTAGATAAAATATGGCAGATAATAGATTCAATGTAGATACAGATAGACCTTATGAGACTTTTCATAATGGGGGGATTTTTCCTGTTGATTGGGAAGATAAAGGTGTTGACTATAGGGGAATTGGTTTTGTAATTGACGGGAAAGTGGAATGTGTTCAGCAGATACATCCTAATTTAGATGGTTTGGAGCCAGGCGTTGCTGCTAAGATGCCCCATTATAGAATCGATGTCATGAATAATTTTGCTAGACGAGGATTTATTATTTCTTAATCATTCCTAAGTTTTAAATAAGGTATTTTCTATTTGTTCGAATGAATGTCAAAGAATCTTGGAAGAAGTTTTGGAAGTTTTTGAATGAGGACAGCTGGCAGTCTTGGTTGATAAGTTTGATTCTTGCGTTTGTTATAATTAAGTTTGTGTTTTTTCCTGTTCTGAGTTTGATTACGGGAAGCGGATTGCCTTTAGTTGTTGTTGAAAGTTGTAGCATGTATCATGGAAGTAATTTTGATAGTTGGTGGCAGGAAAAGAAATTATGGTATGAAGATAATGATATCGAGAAAGGAGATTTTGAGGAATTTCCGTTTAATAGTGGTTTGAACAAAGGAGATATTATTCTGATATGGGATAGGGGAATTGTTGAAGAAGGGGATATTATCGTGTTTAATGCTAATTATAGAAATCCCTTAATTCATAGGGTTGTTGAGTTTGATGGGAATTATTCTACTAAAGGAGATCATAATCCTACGCAGTTAGATGTGGAAAGGGAGATTAATCCGAATAATCTGATAGGAAGGGCTGTTTTGAGGGTTCCAGCATTGGGATGGGCTAAGCTGATATTTTTTGAGGGAAGCAGACCTGCTGAACAAAGAGGTTTTTGCAGGTAGCGAAACATTAATAAACTTGTTTCCATAGTAAAAACGAATAATTTTAAGATG
>PFOR01000019.1 GCA_002792635.1 Candidatus Pacearchaeota archaeon CG_4_10_14_0_2_um_filter_35_33
GAAATAAAACTCCTATTTTCATCGAGATGCTCTGCCTTTGTAATCACAATTATATTGAATGTCTGGTTTGATAATTGAGGAGCTACAAATTCCAAATAATCATAAATTCCATTCCCGTCAGAGTCATTAATATTCAAAACAGGAAGATAGGTAGCATTTTCCTCCCAGTATATTCTAACTCTTTCCGGAGTCCTAACATCCAATTCTTCAGGCAAATCTGTAAATATCAAAACATCTTGATAGTGAACATCATCTAGACTCGTAATCCCAAGTCTTTTTCCCTTATTAGAAATTTCCTCAAATCCTAATTCTGGGCCTGGAGTCTCATATTCAATTTCAACTGCCTTTTCCAAATCTGTAACTTCAACAACAACTTCTTGCGTATTATTTAATTCTTCCACTACTCTCCCAGTAATGCCAAACAAACCCTTAAACCAATCTACAATCGAAAAGCCATTATCTATTTCCAAATCCACAGAAACCTCGCCAGTTATTCCAACTTTAATCTTTTTCTCTAGTTTATTTTCCAAACCTGGGACGTCATTTTCCTCTGGCTTTTCAACTGCAGGCACTTCATCACCGGTCACTTGTTCATCAACAATATTGCTCTCATCGGTAATATTCTCTTCAGGTTCCTCAATAATATTTTCACCCGTGCCATTACTAATATCGACCTCATCCATATCCTCTGAATTCTCTGCTTCAATTTCTTCTAATGATTTCTCCACTTTTTTAACAGAAACATTTCCTGCACTCTTAGGAATCTCAATCCTAACACTTGCAGGTCCTCTAACACCAACTCTTTTCACCCATTTAACAGGTTGTCCGAGAACAGCACCAAACTGTGTGGTATTGACAGTAACATTTCCAGTAACATTAGTTTCAATTGTAATATTAGGTTCAACAATATTCGTATCATTTCCTATTATTGTTTCATTCCCAGTAACATTGCCTTCAACTTCCACAACATCAACCTCCCCCTCAACTTCAACAATACTACTCCCTTCATATTCCATACCAATAACAAAGTCCCCATCTTCCACAGCAATAACCCCTAAATCTTCCAGGGCGATATTCAATCTCAATTTCTTATCACCTATGTAATCCTGGCCAAATCCCTCTTCTTTCAAAGAATAATCGGTTCTAAATTCAACTGTTTTTCCAGATCTTCTAAGTTTAACAACTCCATTATCTACTTCACTCCCATTAATCACCACTCTTATAATCCGAATATCCTGGCCTGGCTCTATATTATATTCATAAGGATTATCACCTGTGACTAGAGCACTGATGGTTTGCTCGCTAACTGCTGCCCCTGTGATTCCAGCACTTTCTTCTGACTCCTCTTCTACTTCAGGTTTTACTTCAGGTTCTTCTTCAGGTTTTACTTCTGTTTCTTCTACTTCTTCCTCAACTTCTTCAGGTTCTACTTCAGGCTCTTCTTCCTCTTCAATCTCTTCTCCCGGCTCCTCATCAGGAATCGTTTCATTTCCTTCAACTTCCTCAGTCGCGTTTCCCTCAATACTCTCATTCCCATCTATCTTTTCTGTAACGTTTCCTTTTTCTACAACATCATCCTCCCCTTCAATCTCGCCATCAGAAACAATAGGAATATTACTTGCCTCTCCGGATTCATAAACCTCAAACTCAAATTCCACTTCTGGATAGATTTCCTTCTTCCCAATTATACCATATCCATCTCCTGTTCCGGAAATCCCAGAACCAACAGCATAGAAATCACCAGAAATCAAATCAACAGAAATCAAATCTTTTAACAAAAATTCATACTCTTCCTGATTATAATCAACTCTTATCAAAGAATCTGCAGGAACCAACTCCCCTTGATTAATATTCAATCTAAGATTTCCTGAAATTATATCGCCTGGTCTGATATTTGAATTAACATCCAGCGAAACTCGTCCAGTAAATCCCGGAAACACCAAAAAAATAAGTAAGAGAACTCCAAGCAAGGCAAAAAATAAGAAAGGCATCAAATAATTTTTATTTTTTTCAGGATGTTTACTTCCTAAGTAGGTTGTAACAACTTTCCCATTTACTCTTTTTGTCTCATAATAATACGGACCAAATCTTTTTCCATTTTTATAAGTATATTTCTTATGAACCATCCTCTTTTTACATGTAAGAGAACCCATATTTTCTCTCGGTTATATAAGAAAAAAAGAGTTTATAAGCATTTCTCCCTATAATAGTTTTTGAAAGTCAGCTGAAAACTTTTTTCTAAAAAGTTTTTGCTAGTTCTCTTACACTTCAAAATCAGAAGTAGATTCCAGACTCATCAAATTCAACATCAACTGTCCAGTCTCCAACCCCACATAAACTATCAACCCCATCAATATCCCCATCATTATCATTATCAAATCCATCAGAACACTGATTGTAATCCATGGGATCAGGAATCTCTAGAGGAACATTAAGGCTAACATCTACTCTTCCAATTTCCTGGTTATTTGAATCTAAGAAAACATAATTATTACTACTTTCCAGCCGAATCTTAGAGTAATCCAAAGCAGCAGTTGTCAATTTTGAAAATCCATTTCTAGCATAAGGTCTGGCAGTGCCCCCAGTCTGAGTCATTCCAACTAGTTCAAAATGAGCATTTGGTCCACCACTCCAAGGTGCCCACGCAATAGCATCAAATCCAGATAGATACGAGTGAGCCAATGAGACAGGAACGTAATACTCATGATATTCGGGAGTATATGTATAAAAAGGACCACCATACTCTGTTGAGCTCAAGCCCTTTCCGGTTATACTCCTCCTCTGCCAAAAATCCCTAATCCACTGCGCAACATACCCATGATCTTGATAAAAGTTAGTCCTAGAATGGATATCAACATATTCATAATAATCTTTGGCATCATACAAAAATGTTTCAACATCTGTAGCAATCTGCCTATTAGTCTCATTCTGATAAATAATTGAAACTCCTCCTGTAAACATCCCCGAGTACGTCCACCCTCTTGTGGTAAATCCTTCACCAAGTGCCATGCTATCAACTCCTGTAATCCCAAAAGTCATCAAAGGCAAGGTATCCATTCCTGGAGGGATTGCTTCATCAATTGCATCATGCGTAATCCTCAATAAGCTAACAATTTTTTGAGTCTTCAAGACCTTATACTCGTCTAGCTTATCAGGAGCATTATTTGAAATCCATTTTTCATTATGACAATCAAGATTATAATCCGTCTTAACCTGGAACTGATGACTCCATTCGTTTCCTAACTGAATCGCCGTTAAAGGCACCCAATCCCCATTATTAACAGGCTGAACATAGTACTTATCAACTAAAAATTTGACATAATCCTTCCATTCTTGCTCATCCAAGGGATAGGAATCAATTTGATCCAACCCTCTCTGATTAACATCAAACCAGCACTCTGCCTTTTCAGGGTGATTAGTCCTCAAAGTCAGCACAATCTTGGTATCTGAGGGCTCATAAAACGTAGTTATATCGCTATCAAAAGCATCTGTCTTTACACTGCCATCAGGATTATAGGCCTGGTGCCACGCTGCAATTTTTCTATGGAACTTTGCCCCCATCGGACTGGTATATTGAACATCTCTCGCTCCAGCGTTATGAAATCCAATATAAGGAATCTTAACTATTCCAGGAGCAATGTTCCCATCTCTTGTCCTTGTACAATAATCCTCGAAATCTCCCAATTTTACAATGCCGTAATCAAAACTACAATCATTCAACACCTCCTGACACAAATCATAATTAAAAGTACAATCAGCATTACAAGACAATTCCCCTCCAAGATATCCTTGTAACTCGCAAGTCTGACCATTCAAATTAACCCCATCACAATCTTCTCCAGAATCTATATTTCCATTCCCACATAAATTATTGCTTTGCTCACCACATGAAATTGGATTTGTGAATCCGCAACTGGTTTCCCCAAAAACAGATGCTGTAGCAATTCTATTCGCATTCTCGACTGTA
>PFOR01000023.1:0-15381 GCA_002792635.1 Candidatus Pacearchaeota archaeon CG_4_10_14_0_2_um_filter_35_33
AGACATTAATGAAAATGGCAAGAAAGCTCGGTAAAAAAGGCATGAGAATCTAGAGAATCTAATAGGAGGATTGTCTAAATTTCTCAAACCAAAAATCTTAATAATGCTTTTTTGGCTAATACCAAAATGAGGATACTCATAACAGGATCAAATGGAGTCATTGGAAAAATTCTTCAAGAAAATTGGAAATCACATGAGTTGATTCTATTAGATATAAAGAAGGCAAAAAAATTCGATAAAAGCAGATGTATGTGACCTCGATAGTTTAAAAAATCACTTTAATGGGGTGGAGGTGGTGATTCATTTAGCAGGAGAAAAAAGAAACAATCTTGACTGGGAAGATTTATTCAAATTAAATGTCCATGGAACAAGAAATGTATATGAAGCTGCTGTAAGAGAAAAAGTTAAGAAAGTTATTTTTGCAAGCACTCTTCACATTCACCAAATGAGAAAATTGTTCAAATCAAATAAAAAAATATCGGAAAAGACCCCAGCTGTATCATCCAATGCATATGGTTTATCAAAAATACTAGGTGAAAGAATAGGAGAGGATTATCATGTTAATTATGGTATCGGGGTTGTTAACCTTAGATTAGGCTCAGTAACAGAAGACGGCCTTCCTCTGAGAAATAAAGATGGAAATTATAGGGAAATTGCAATGGCTCATTGGATAAGTAATATCGATCTAATGAAGATAATGAATGCATCTCTCAAGGCAGAAGGTCTAATAACAGTGCCATGTACATCAGCCAATAAAAAACCATTGGTAGACCCAAAATGTGTTAAAAGAATACTAGGAGTTAATTTATCTAGTTCATCAGAAAAATACATAAAGAGTTAAGAATATCCAAAATAAGGAGATAATTTTTTCATTTTTTCATTCAAAATTGAAATTTCTTTTTTGGCCAAGTAATCTTTGTAACCTCCAATAATTCCCCTTCTAGTCTTATAAGTGTCTAAATCCTTTACATCCCCCGGACTTAACCTGTTCAACCCAAACCTATCTTCCTTTTCCATTCTTTGCATATTACTAAAAGAAGAAAAATTAATAGCATCCTCGATTTCACTAGATGAAGCACCGGACAGTCCTATAAACTTTAGTATTTTTTTAACTTCTTGGAAAGTGTCTTTCATAACATCTTCATATTTGACTAAAAGGAAAGAGGAAACTACTTCTTTATTCTTAATCCAGATATTAAAATAATCTATCATACTATCAAACCCTCCTTTTTTTCTAAACAAAAAGTCTGAAATAGTTCCAGGATATCTTTTTTTTCTATTATGTTCGTGAAAGTAAAAAGAAACTATGACATCTCGGGGATCTCTAACCAAAAAAATCACCGAATCTTTAGAGTACTTGATTTTATCTCTAGATAACTTTTTATTGTCTTTCAAATGAGGGTTATCTTCATGAACCACTCTAATCTCTGGCAATTCCCTAATCTCTGAAGACATTTTTTCCAAGGACAAGATATCACTCTCGCCAAATCCATACATCGTCTGAATAATTCTACCCAAAATCATAGTAACCCAAGTTCTACCGCATTTTGGATATGAAGCAAAGACTAACCTTTTCTTTTTTGTCTTATCCTTCTTACTAAGAAATCTATGGGCTTCATTATATCTCTTGATCAAACTCTGACCTTTCAATTTTTCTATGGTTTCTTCTATAGGGCTCCAAGAATAATCTAGGTGTTCCGGAGACAATGTTACTGTCTGATCCTTTACCTCACCTAAAAAATAGAAAACCTTTTTATCATAATTCTCACCATCCTTCATAAATTTGTATTTATCGATGTGTTTGAAATCAAAACGTTTCGTTAATTTCAAACCAGCCTCCTCTTTTACCTCTCTCAATGCTCCATCTAATTGTTTCTCTTCTGGACCTAATCGCCCTTTTGGAGGGCCCCAATGGCGTCCTTTAGTAGAGTGCTTTAATAGAAGGTATTCTATTCTTCCCTTGTTTCTTCTAAAAACCAACACTCCCGCCGATTGAATTTTCACAATTCCCATGAATCCAGTCAATAAGAACAAATTTAAATATCTTTTGAGCAACATTAGTATGGAATATCCAACTTCAATAATGGGGGAAAGCTTTAGTCTTTCTAAATTTAAGAAAGAACTGTCTAATTTGTTAAGTAAGAAGATAAAAGTAGAGGACAGGTATTCAACCAATAAATCAGACTTCCTAACAATTGCAATTGAATCAAAAAAAGTTTTTGTCAAGGTAAAAAGTGTTAAAGAAGCCAAATTAAAGATAGAAGGTCATAAAAAAGTCAAAGGACATTACCCGATCCCAAGCCTTGTCCATATCATGGTTTTCCAAGACAGGGTTGCATTGATATATGAATTCGAAGAGACTGTCAAAGAAAAGGATGGGGGACTATTTTTGGATTGTTTAGGCTTGCACCCATTAGAAAAAGAGGCATTTGAGAAAGTTATAGGGATTTACATTAAATCCTATAAAAAAAACTCTACTTTCAAAAGATTACCCTCTATCTTTATTTTTCAAAGATAGAATAAACAGGCTAGATTATTTCGAAAGAAAAAATTCAATGAAAAAAATCTTGGATTATTCATGGATTATAAATGGTAGAAAATATAATTTAACGATAAGGAAAATAATTGATTTGACTAAGGATTATTTTAAAGTGAACAAAGCTGAGAATTGCTTCTTATCTCAAGGAGACCCAATCCTGAATAACATTGGATACAAACCTGTCTTTTTTGACTTTGAAACGGCCGGATTTAATCCAATAGTGGCCGAAGCATCAATATTTTTTTGGGGGGTTTTTATTGCCGAAGTATACTTCAATCCAAAATATCACAAATCTTCTTACTACAGGCATCAGAAGGTAACAAAGGATGGCCTCAACAAGCCACAAATCAAATATTCTATTAATGAGAAAAGCAAAACTATAGAATTAGAAATAGCCTATTCGATATCAGAGAGACAAAGGTTCTTTTTATCTGCTTATCATAACTTTATTAAACAGATGAGTCAAAGAGAATTTCTTAATTTCTCTCATTTCCTAACAATGAGGGCCCTAACAACCCTAGATATAAAAAAATACTCAAAAAAAGATGTTATGACCACGCTGGCTATACTTGTTCTGTTATACAAAAACCCAATATCGAAAGTTTTTAATACGGATAGCTTATCCTAAAAATAAGAAGGACTATCCCCATTAGAAAAATCTAAAATGAAACATGTCATATCCCTAAATGGCCTTGATCAATCTGGAAAAACTACCCAGGCAGAAAGAATAAAGGAACACTATGGGCTTGCACACGTAGTGGGAAAGCTCAAGAGATATGACGTTTGGCCCAAATTAGAGGGAAAAGCCTATTTTAATTGGGGGTTTAGGGAAGGTCCAACAGAGGAATTTGTAAGGATTATTTACAAGAGCCTTACACAGAGAAACAAAGAAATAAAAGAAACAAATGCACCATTACTTGTCCTAGACAGAGGAAATCACATATTTGATTCTGTATGTGTAGCAACCACTGCTGTAAGAGAAGAATGGCCGGCACCTAGGGCAAAAGATTTTGTTATGAGAATAAGAAAGGATTACGACTTGCCAAACCCCGCTGGACTTGATATCTTTCTTTTGCATGGTGATACACCAGAAGAAATGTTCAGGGTATCTTTCGAGAGAGAGGATTTAAGTAATTTAGATGAGACATCAAGAGCAATCTATCAGAGGTATCAAGGAGTTTTAGCTAATGTGTTAGGAAACCAGATAAATTCTGGCGATTACCCTATTGTAAGGACAGATGGTCCTCAAGAACAGGTTTTTGAGAGAGTGAGAAAGCTAATAGATAATACAATTCGGGGAAGTTTAAACCTCAGCACAATAGAAAGGATAGTGGGGTTGGGTGGACTAAGCGAATGTGGAAAGAGCACATTTGGTCGGCACCTAGAGAAAAAGGGCTTCCAAAGGATAAAGATTGGAGATATAATTGACAAGATAGGGGAAAGATATTCCCAAATAACTACAGATCTCCAAGAGGGAGCGTACAGTTCAGACCCTAACTTTTTAGCTGGCTTATTCTTAGAAGAATTGACACAGGAAAATTCTCCAGAGATTGTTGTTGAAAGCCTACACAGATTCCAGTTCACTGCAGGAATTAAAAGGGTGTTGGGAAATAGGTTCCAAATAGTCTATATTGAGACACCAAGAAAAATTAGAATTGAAAGAGAATCAGTGAAAAGCTCAATTGAACTACAAGAATCCGAGAAGGAGGTAGACAGAAAAGACAGGGTAAAAACAGATAGGGAAGCGGATAAAATAAGAGGGATTGCAGACCTTGTTATAGATAATTCTGGAGAGCTAGATTATTCAATCAATCAATTAAACACAGCCTTACGTTTAAAATGAGATCATTCAAAATAGAAAAAACAAAACCAATACAATCCTATAATTTGCCTGCTAAATACAGGGATGAATGCAATCGTTTTGTTGATAAACTTAAAAAAAACCTTGGGTCCTCAATCAAGCTCCTTGTTCTCACAGGTAGCGGAGGAAATGAAAAGATAGTTGAGAATATTAGCGATTTAGATTTCATGATTGTTGTGGAAGATTCAATTGAATCGAAAAAAGTTATTGATTTACTTGCCAAGATAACTCAAAACACTAGTATAAAAATTGGAACAACTTTTTATAAGAGAAACGAATTTGAGAAAGGGTTGATTGATACGAAAACAATAAGCACACTTGAACTTCTTAGAAAAGGAATATATAATGCAATCATATCAGATGAATCTCTTAATATCCCCGCTTTATCAGACCAATATAGAAGAGATATGCACAAAATGGTATTGGGAAATTACATTCACTCTTTGAAGAGAAAATTGTATAATCCAATAGAAGAGGATGTCTTCCAGATAGAAAAAGAAATTAGAAACATAAAAAAATTTATTATAAGTTCAAAAGAGAAATTACTAATAGACCCAGAATTAATAGTAAAGGAGTTTGATGCAATGTATCCTAATTCTCCTGAAATTCCAAAATTTGAAACCAAACAACAGCTTTCAAAATACTTTATGTCCTGTTTTGATTTTTTAGACTTCATTTCAGAAAAAGTGATTATCAGGGGGAGCAGATGAGAATAGCAATAGACCTCGATGACGTTCTAGCAGACTCCCTAACAACATTTATAGAATTCTACAATTCAAACCATCAAGATAAGCTAAAATATGAAGATTTCACGTCCTACACTCTCAATGAAATAAATGGCACTCCGAAAGAAGAAGAAAACAAACTTCTGGCTGACTTCGACAACAGCCCCTACTTCCAAGACACAAAGCCAATGCTAAAATCTCAGGAGGCAGTAATGGAACTTTCAAAAAAACACGAATTGATTATAGTAACCTCCAGAACTCTTGAAAAAGAAGAAAAAACAAAAGCATGGTTGAAAAAATATTTTCCCGAAATCACGAAAGTATATTTTACCCGACATAACTATGAGGCATCCCAGAAAACAAAAGCTGAAATCTGTGAAGAAATAGGTGCAGATATTTTAATAGAAGACAGACTCAAATATGCAAAACAGACAGCAGAAGCCGGAATCAAAGTTCTTTTATTCAACTACCCGTGGAATCAAACCAAAAATCTGAATTCAAACATTCAAAGAGTTAAAGACTGGGATGAAATCCTAACGAAACTTAGATAGCTCCAAAATGTCCCCAAAACCTCCAACTGCACTCTCCGATATTCATCCATATCCTCGCTCCACCCAATCTCCTTTATCCTCTTAATCACATAATCAACATCCATCCAAACATCCTTGCCCCTAACACTCAACTTTCTATTCTTCCTAACATTCTCAATACACTGCTTCACACTCTTCATTCTAGTTTCAGGCCTAACAGCCCGTGAAATCCAACGATAATAGCCCCTCTTATATGATGGTGCTAACTTCTCGAACATATCTTTCAACCCCTTATCATTTTCGACTTCCAATTTAAGTCCATTAGGCATATCCGAATTCTTAGGAATTCCAGGGTCATACGTTTTCTTTGTCAATCCCAACTCAAACATCTCCAATCCAAATTTACTCATCTTCCCAAGCCTAATCATTTCTCTCGCCCTAGCAAAAGTATTATCACTCCATCTGCTATTCTTATTCCTTTTAACAAAAGTCACACCGTACCTATCATCATCAATTCTTTTCAGTATAGTATCAATCCACCCAAAACAAATTGCCTCATTCATAGCCTCGCCTTGATTAAAACTCTCCTTTCCTGTATGTTTCTTATATCTGATAAGAAAAACTCTTTCTTCTTTTTTATGATTTCTCTCCAGCCGATTCATCCATTCCCTTGAAGAAAAACACGTTATCTCTTTCATTTTCTACCTTTTTTCACATCACTAAAATTTAAATATCCCTCTTGAGTTATCCGAAGATGAAAAAAGCCCTAATAACCGGAGCGAGCAGTGGTTTGGGTCTTGCAATCGGCAAACTTCTCAAGAAAAAAGGAGCAGAAGCAATAAACTTATCAAGGAGTAAATCAGAATTTGAGGACATTTCCTTAGATTTAACAGATGATAAATCAATCTTAAAAGCCATAAAAGAAATCAAATCAAAGCACCCAGATTTTGACTTGTTAATTTTAAACTCTGGAACCATGCCCTTAGCAAAAATGGGAGAAATAGAATTTGATATAGATAACCTATTTAAAATAAATATCATAGGAAACATCAAGATAGTAAACTCATTGATGGAACTAATAAAGAAAAACAATGCAGATATTGTTTTTACAGGTTCGACAGCTTCATTATACGGATACCCCGAGCATTCAGCATATTGTGCAAGCAAACATGCCATAGATGGACTGATAAAATCTCTGAAGATAGAACTGGCAAAAGAAAACGTGAGAATAATAGGATTTCACCCGGGAGGATTTAATTCCAACCTAAGAAACGGCCAACAAATAGAAGGCTATATGGATTCAAAAAACCTTGCCTCTTTGCTTCTAAATATCCTTGAACTTCCAAGAAATATGGAAGTCACAAAAATAGAAATTAATCGTAATAAGGGTGCGCAATAGTCTCAAGGAATAGACCAAAACAAGTTAAAAAATGGAAGACACAAAAATAAGGCAAAAAGTTGAGAAATTCATCAAAAAAACATTTTTACTGGGGGAAGAAGGAAACCTTCCACACGACAAATCTCTAACCAAGGGGGAGATTGTAGACTCAATAGGAATTATTGAGCTCATAGATTTCATATCTTCTGAATTCAATATCACGATTCCAGACAATCTTTTAACCCCTGAAAATTTAGATAGCATAGAGAGTATAGTAAAACTAATCAAAAAAATCCTGGCGGGAAAATAAAATGAATCCCTATGATTGGTTTAAAAAAAGTGTTATAGAGAATCCTAAAAAGATTTTCCTCCTTACAAAGAAAAAAAACATAAGTTATCTTGAATTGAACAAAAAAATTAAACAACTAATGGACGTGCTTGGAAAAACAAACCAGGTTGGGATAATTTGTAAAGATGCAGAAAACTATATAACGGGATTATTAGCCGTTTATGGAACAAGAGGAATCCCCGTACCTCTTGATCCGTTACAAAAAACAGATTCTTGGAAGATATCCATAAAAAATTGTACCATAAACAAAGCTATAATTGACAAAGATAGCTACGAGAATCACAAGTCTGAAATGCTTGAAAATTTCCCTAAATATAAAATAATGGACAAGAAAGAAGATTTTCTGATTCTGACATTCACTACAGACAAAAAAATTGAAAAAAACCTAAAAAATACAACCTTAATTTTACATACCTCCGGAACGACAGGAGATCAGAAAGCCGTAAAGTTGTCCTATAAAAACCTTTTACATAATTCAAAAGGCATAATCAAAACATTAGGGATTACTGAAGAAGATATTGGGTTGTTAATAATTACACCACAATATGCATTCGGGAACTCAATAATAAATAGTCACATACTAGCAGGAAGTTCGATAAAGTTAGGAAATCCTTTTTTCCCTTCAGAATTAGTAAAGGAAATCCAGGAAGATACAACAATAGTTTACGGCACACCAAATCTCCCTAGACTGATTGAAAAAGGCAAGAAAAACAAAGACAAACTAAATGGGGCTCCCAGACTTTTTGCATTTGCAGGAGATAAACCAACGTTACGCCTTTTAGAGATACTAAAAACTAATTATCCATTACAAAAGATTGCGATGATGTACGGACAAACAGAGGCAACTGCAAGGGTATGCTGTAAAATTTCGGTCCATCCAAAGGACTTAATAGATGACATAGGACCTCCCCTTCCGGGAGTAAGAGTAAAATTAGTAAACTCTGAAGGAGAAGAGCCTACACCCGGAAAAACAGGAGAAATATGGGTAAGTGGACCAAATATTATGGAAGGGTATGTTCTAGAAGAAAAAACTAAAGACAAAATAGAAAGAGGATGGTTAAAAACAAAAGATCTAGGCATAAAATCAAAAGAAGGCCGAGTAAGAATAATAGGACGTATGGACAACATAATTAATCTCAATGGAAGAAAGGTTATACCCGGAGAAATAGAAAAAATGATCGAATCAATAAAAAACATAAAAAAAGCATTAGTCTTCAAGGCGGATGGCAGAGTAGGACCAATTATTTTTTCCGCAGTGATAAAGGAAGAAAATGTGTCAGAAATAAAACTGACAAAAAAAATAATTGCCCTTTGTAAAAAAAAGCTACCCTCTTACTTTATACCGAAAAAAATAGAGTTTGTTTCTTCATTCCAAACAACAAAAAATGGAAAAATATCAAGACGAGAAACTCAAAAAGCCTTACTAAATGAGGTAATGAGATGTAAAATTTGTGGAATAGGAAACAACGTTCCAGGCGTGTCAATTGATAATAAAAATATTTGTAATTTATGCAAAGCATACACTCCTACTTCCAAGTCAAAACTTTTGTTAAAGAAAAAAGAGATACAAAAGATATACAGAGAATCACACCAAAAAGCAAAATACGATTTTGTACTTGCCCTTTCGGGAGGAAAAGATTCAAGTTATAGCCTTAATTTACTAAGAAAAAAATTTCCTGAATCAAGAATCTTAGCGATTACCATCGATGATGGATTCTTATCTAAAACTGCAAAGAGAAATTGTGAGTACATGTGTAAAAAAAATTTAGCAGATCACAAAATATACAAGATAGGAGGGAAAAAATTCAACTCGCTACTTAGAGAATTAGTAAAAAAAGAAATCTTTCCAAAAATGGCAATGGTAAGGGCAAGTAATTTATCAACGATATGTAGTGCGATTGCTAAGCAGAAAACTATTCTAGAAGCAATAAAGAACAAATCAAGGATAGTGGTCTTTGGATGGACCAATGGACAATCATTCAATCCAATAGTGCCGCTGAAAAAAAATTTTATACTCTGGAACAGTAAAATTTTAAGGAGTCAGATAAGGCACCTAAAAAATAAAGAGATCGTAGAAGACCTCATAATAAACAAAAAACAATTAAACAAATTAGATTATAGAATTTTCATGTTTCATCCATTGTTATTTGAAAACTACACAGAAAAAGGTTTGATATCTAGACTTACAACAGTAGGGTGGAAAATTCCTCCTGAAAAAGACGCCAACACCTCAAACTGCGAATTGAACGCATTCTCTACATTCATTCATAAAAAAATCCATGGATTTAATCCATACGCTAAGGAGATATCTGGATTAGTTAGGGCTGAAATAATAACTAAAGAGGAAGGGCTTAAAAAAATAAAAGATCCTCTTTCTAAAGAGATTATTATAAAAGCTGCAAAAAGGCTTGGCTTAAAAAGTGAAATAAAAGATTTAAAATGAATTTAAGAATTCCAAATACCTCTCAGAAACTTGTCAATGTGCTTAATCATCTTCTTGGTTTGACTTAAGCCAAAAAAATGGTCTGCCCCATCAATAACAAAGAGCTCTGCATTATCTGCTAATTTAACCAACGTTTTAGAACCACTAATCGGTACAAAATCATCGTTTGAACCGTGAAAAATAAGAAGGGGCATGGAAATTTTTTTTGCCTTTTTCAAAGCATTATAGCCTTGAGCATTAAAGTAAAAGTTATAATTAAGTCTCCTTCTAAATCCTGCTTCGTTTTTCCATTCATAAAAACCTTTGTTTTTCCAAGACTTCAAGTTAATATGATAATAATCCGCAATAACATTTCCTTGATTAAAAACCGGCGGACTTTTCAAAATCAAAAAATCAACTTTATTCGGATATTCTTGACAAAAGATCAGACTAGACAGCCCGCCCATGCTAGAAGCGATAATTCCAATTTCCTTATAGCCTTTTTTTAGAAAATAATCAACGGTTGATTTAATAGTTAAGATACACTTGTCCAAAGTCATATCCTCAAAAGAGCCTTCACTTTCTCCATGATTATAAAGATCTATCCTGATAGAATCAAAACACACCTTATTCAGATAGTCCCTTAAAAGCCTATTTGTTTTATTATTTTTACCAGATGCAAAACCATGAATCAAAAGAACTATTCTTTTACCTGCAAAACCTCTTTCTAAAATTCCAGAGATTTTGCCTAATTCACCATTGATAACAATTTCTTTTTCCATAAACGCCGGTTTTCAATTTTTAATAAACAATATATAAAAAGGTTTTTATAAATAGGGTAGTCTTTAAAATCATGCAAAGAAATATAACCATTTTTTATACTAACGACTTTGCAGGGATTGGCCACATAACAAGAGTGCTGAGAATAACTAGGGGGCTGTCAAAAATAAACCATAAAAAGACATACTGGATAATAACAAACAAATGCCCAAGCATAACAAAGCTGCCAAAAAATGTCAAAATTATCATCCTTCCAAAAATAAAAGTAAACAAAAAATTAAAAGACTGCAGGTATGCCAAAAAAATATCCCAAAAAGCAAACATATGGGGCTCCTTCATAATAGAACATGTTAGCAAAAAAGGGGTCACCCTATTTTTCAGCGACTTGAACCCTAATGGGGGATATGGAGAATTAAGAAAAGTCTTTGACTATCTTAAAAATACTGATATCAAAAAGGTAATTGGGCTAAGAGATATCCTTGATACCAAAAAACAAACAAAAAAAGAATGGTTAGCCAATAAAGAAGGAATATTATCGATTAAAGATTACGATAAAATAATCGTTTTTGGAAAACAAGAGATATTTAAAGATTTATATTGGGACATAATGCCCGTGAAAAAAATATCTTTCATAGATCCAATTTTTCCCGTGAAAAAAAAGGTAACAAAGGGGGAGAACATAGATATTTTTGCGATGTTTGGAGGAGGAAAAAATTCTGTAGAACAAATCAATTACCTGGCAAGAATACTACCCTACTTAAGTCTAAAGAAAACGGTTATTGTTACAGGTTTTCTATTCCCTAAAAAATCCTATGAAAAGCTAAAGAAAAAATATCCCAATATCCAATTTCTAAGATGGACAAAAAAAGCCCCTGAATATATTTCTAGAGCAAGACTAACAATTGCCCACTGCGGATATAACAGCGTAAATGACGTTTTCTTATATTCAGACAATTTTTTGCTCTTCCCCAGAACAAAAAAAGGAAGAAAAGAGCAGATTATCCGTGCTCAATATCTCAAAGAGAAAGGATATTGCGACTTTATAAGCATGAAAAATAAGAAAGAGTCAAATGTTGAAATAATTCTTACAAGTTTAGCAAATAGAAAGCTTAAAAAAACAATTAACGCTAGTAAAGGAATCCTCGAACTGGATAAAATATTAAAAAATGTCTAACTGGATAAGAAAAAAGAAAAATTCAGAGAAATTGCTTCCCTTCTTCAAAGCAATAAAAGAAGACATCAAGAAACAGCTTAGATACAAATATACAGAATCAATAATAAGGAATTTCCCTGGAAACCTTGGACTTTGGTTAAGATATCACCTTCTAAAGAAATCCTTTAAAAAAATAGGAAATAATGTCCTAATATGGCAGGGGATTAGAATAAAACACATAGATAAGATTGAAGTAGGAGATAACGCGCAACTCGGATACGATAACCATTATCAAGCTTCTGGTGGGCTAAAAATTGGTAAAAACACCCTGATTGGTCCAAATGTGAACATCTGGACAATAAACCATATATACTCGCAGAAAAATAAACCAATAACAGAGCAAGGAAATGAGAAGAAGGAAGTTAAAATAGGAGACAATTGTTGGATAACATCTATGTGTTTTATACTTCCCGGAGCAAGTATACCTAATGGGTGTGTAATATTGCCAAATTCCGTGGTGGGGGTTATGAAAATCCCTCCAAATAGTGTAATAAGTGGAAACCCTGCAAAGATAATCTGTAGCAGACTTTCATTGGGAAAATTTAAAAAATATGACAAATGAAAACAAGTCTTGACCCTAAATCCACATCCATAAATGAGTTAGACTCGAAAATTTTATGTTTTTTAATAACCTTTAACGGATCACAAATTACAAAAGAAGAAAAACGCAAAATTTCAAGAAAAAAAATAAGAGATTTTATCCAAAATTCTATTAACTGCAAGGTTTCTTTTTGTAAAAATAGAACAGGGAGAACAAAGATCAGGGGAAAAAAGGGATTGAACATTAATTTTTCATACTCTGGAAAATTAGTTTGTGTAGTTCTCGGAAAGCAAAAGATACTGGGATGTGACATTGAAAGAGATTCATTTAAAAAAAAGAAGCCCATTACCAGCTTTCTAAGGAAAAAAGATAACCTTCAAATAAATAAAAATTTCTCTGAACTAGTAAGGAGCTGGACAATAGTTGAAGCAAGCCTAAAATCATTAAACAAAGGAATATTACAAGATATTAATAAAATTAAAATAATTAAAGGGGCTAAAAACATTTGTGAAGCAACTTATCCAAACAAAAGAGATAAAATAAAAATTAATTCGTTTAAATACAAAGGAGGGTATTGGGTCTCAGTAGCTCAAAACATTAAAGATTTAAAAACAATAAGAAAAATTAAAATCAGTCTCTAAATTAAACAAATCGTGGGGGAATCCAGAAGATCTTTTGTTGATTTACTGACTCTATCAAAATAGTCAAAAAGAGCTTTAACTTTTTTCATCCCCAAATTCAAAACCTCTGCAACTTCTTCCTCCTCTTTTTTATTATTCCAGTAAAAAAGAAGCTTATCCAAATAATCAAGAGGCATCCTCCAATAAAATTCCTCATCGCTGGTATATTGATCCCAAGTATCTGGAGATGGCTGTGAATTCAAAATTTCCTTTGGAACCCCAAGATACTTGGCCAGACTATAAATTTGAGTTTTATATAAGTCTGCAAGAGGCTCAATATCAACCCCACCATCCCCATATTTTACAAACTGCCCAAGCAACAACTCGGTTTTGTTTGTTGTTCCCAAAACTAGGTAATTATTCTTTTCAGCCTCCTTGTATAAAATAACCATTCTTGTTCTCTGTTTATTGTTCTGCAGACTTATTATTTCATTATATTCTTTAGCTGTTAATCTCTTTGTAAAAACCAACTTATCTTCTTCGAAAAACTTAAGTTGGGGAAAGACTGCAAGATTTTTTTCTAAAAGATTTGAGGGAAAAGTCAAGGAAGTTTTATGAATCCGGGGATTATAACCCTCATATACTTTTAGTAGAAGAGACTCCTTCTCCCTATAAGTTCCCAAACTAGCAAGAACCGCGCTTATGTCAATCACCTTATACCTAACTCCTTTAGACTCGCAAAGTTTTTTTGCAGCTTCAAAGTTCCTCGAATTGGATTCTTTTTCTGGCAAAATTAAAGCAAGAATCTTTTTCTTTCCAAAAATCTTTAAGGCTAAGCTTAAAGATACGGCAGAATCTACTCCTCCTGAAACACCTATAACAAAGCCCCTTTTCTTAAAGTCAGAAATAGTTTGCTTTTTAATGAAATTGCATATCTTTTCAGTTACAAATGATTCATCAATAGATAGCAACTCTTTAGGCATGATATAAAGATCTTTTTGTCAATTTAAATATGTTTCCACAATCACTTAGAACAAAGATAAATCTCTTCTTGTGAACATCCTTCAAGAGGAGTACCCTCTGTATGATGGATGAGTCCAAATTCAGCCAATTCTTTTTCTTTCAAGTGATTAGCAAAGTTTACCTTCCTAACATTAAATCCTGCTTTTTTTAATTTAGAAGAAAAATCTTTACCGTAGGCCCGAAGATGATCTTCCTGTCCAAAAATTTCAAATCTCTTGCTAGGAGAATAATCACAGTCTTCTATTGTCTTATCAAAATTGAATAAAGGCACATAAACAATAGCAGTCCCATTTTTTTTCAAGACCCTATACAATTCAGCTAAAGCGGCCACATCATTCTTTATATGCTCCAAAACATGGCTGCAAAAAAGAATATCAAAAGAACCATCTTCAAATGAAAGGGCCGTTAAATCCTCCTTATGCATGGCACCAAACCTCTTCGGATGCAAATCAATACTTAGATAAGAGATATTAGGATAAGACTTAAATAAATCCCTTATCCCTTTCTCAGGAGCAACATGGAGAACATTGATTTTCTTTTTTTTAGGCAAAAAGTTTCTTAGGAAAAGGAAAAAATATCTTTGCCTTTCCTTACTCCCACATTTCGGACATTTACAATCGTTTCTCAAAGGACGACCAAAAGACAAAAAATTTTTGCCTGTCCAGTTGCAAATGGGACAACGTACCATAAGAAAATAGAAGGCTAGATCTTTAAAAACATTATTAAAGACTAGGATGCAACCTCAATTATAATATAATGGAACCAAATAAAAAAAACTATTATGTAGAAATAAAAAAGTTACTAAAAACGAGAAAAATCACGCTGAGAATCATAGTCGCTCCCCCTCGAAGTGCATCAACCTTATTAGAAAATTTATTTGCGGCGGGCACTAAAAGCACAAAAATTCATGAGCCCTTCTTATATTTTGGGCACTGGGAAAAAGAGGAGGATAAAATTCTAAAAACAGTTTACAATCAAATAAAAAAAAATGAAGAAAAAGATGTTATTTTGAAAGAAATGAGTCAAAGTATCTACGAAAAAGCAATTTATAAAAAACTTTTTGACCTTACAGAATTTCCAATTCTCTTCGCCATTAGGTCTCCCTTATTATGTGTTGAGTCAAAGATAAGAGTTGTATTGAAATCCACAGAAGTTAAAAAGAGATATATGACTCAACGATTTCTACTCAACTTTTATGCTAAAGAAAATGGAGAAAAATCATGGGCTGCACTCGAAAAAAAACCCGCAAACTCAAAAAAGATGAATTTTTTAAGCAAAATTAAGGACCCCTATAACACACCCAATCTAAAACTACAAAAAAAGCTTCTTGATTATTATACCTCAAAAAAAGGTTATAAAAACTGGGAAAAAATGATTAACTATGCTACCAATCACCAAGA
>PFOR01000023.1:15402-31875 GCA_002792635.1 Candidatus Pacearchaeota archaeon CG_4_10_14_0_2_um_filter_35_33
GTTATAAAAACTGGGAAAAAATGATTAACTATGCTACCAATCACCAAGACTATAGGCATTTCGAAGATCTTATAAAAGGAATAGGAAAAAGAGTTTCAACGAATGAGTTTGGATGGAATCAGCTAAAGGAAGAAATAGACTACTGCAAGAAGAAAAAAGATTTTGCTATTTTAGATACCGAAGAATTAAGAAAGAATCCTGAAAAAACCTTGAAAAAAATTACAAAAATATGGAAATTCAAATTTAAAAAAAACATATTAACATGGAAAAAGGGAGAATTTTATGAAATCAGCAAAAAAAACAGAGAAACAGACCTTATTTGGTACGAATCTTTAATGAACAGCAATCAAATAATTCCTACAAGGGGACCTATGCCAAATCTTAATCTCTTTCCAGCACATATTCAAAAATATGTCAAGACCATCGCAATGCCTAAGTATAATCAATTAAAAAAATATGGGGAACTAATTAGAACTTGATAGAATTTTTAACTGCACTCTCCGATATTCATCCATATCCTCGCTCCACCCAATCTCCTTTATCCTCTTAATCACATAATCAACATCCATCCAAACATCCTTGCCCCACTCCCCTCCTCCAACCTTATCTATAATCTTCCCAATAAAAAAATGCATCTCCTCTCCTCTAAAATACTTCAATCTTTCTTTCTGCTTATCCGTCTTAGCCCAATTTTCATCCCAATCAAACCTAATCATCTTTATCTCCTTCAACCCTGAAACCTTGTATCCCGTTTCTTCCAACACCTCTCTGATTAAAGATTCTTCCGAAGTCTCCCCATCATCTACCCCACCTCCAGGAAACTCAATATAACTGCCATTATCTAAGGCCATCACATTTCCATCTTTAAAGAAATACCCTTCACAATTTTTCCTATATGGCTTCACTTTACTTCTCAACCTCTTTCCAATCAGAATCCTGATTATCATCAATTGCAACATCAAACCCATTTAACTCTTCCTTCAATCCTGAAAGAACACTCCCTTTATTGACTTCTAACTTTCTCAATATTTTTCTTTTCTTGTCCACCTCGCTCGCTATCTGTTTAACCTCTTCCTTTTTCCTCCCTATTTCCTTTTCAATTTCCCTGATAGGACTCTCTCCAATCTCAAATTTCTCCAGCTTTTTCTCCAATTCAATAACCTCTGACAATAAGCCCTCTAACTGCTTGCCATTTTCTAAACTCCTTACCAATGTTCTCAAAACACTCCCCCTGTCCTTTTGAAAAGCACTTTCAAATCCTGCCCAATACAATTTAACAATTTCCATTTCCTCTTTATTCCCGTGCCAGTATTTGGCAAGCATCTTAAAGTCAATCAACTTATTCAGCCCTTCCACATTCTTATCAATCATCTTCCTAAGATTTTCTTTTTCATCTTTACTCGCCACCCACCCCTTATAACTTTCACCTTTCTTCTTCCCTTCCACTTCCCTCTCCAAACCTTCTATTTCCTTATTCAGCTCCGTTTTCCTATTTTCATAATCACTTATATCTCCAAGAATGCCTTTTACAGCATCCCTTGTCTCTTTCACTTCTTCCAGAATTTTTTTTAATTGCCTAAGCCCTTTGACTTCCTTTATCAAACCATCATTACTCTTTGCCATATCTCTGATACTTTTAGAAAACCCTATCAAAGATTTTTTTACACTTTCCATTTCTTTTCCAACCAAAATAGTAGCCTTTTCATAATTCATACGGGAATTTTTGTCAAACTTTGAAAAACTTTCATCAATTTTACTTATGAATCTTTCAATATCTCTCTCGTCTATTTCTGCCAAACCACCTATAAATTTCTCCAAATTAGACACATACTTATCAAGATTCTTTTTGACAACCATTTTAACTTTATCAGGTGCCCTGTTTCCCCCAACACTAACTTTTTTCAATACCTCAATCCTGTCATCAACCTCTCCCCCAAATCTTTCAATCTCTCCCTTTAACTGCTCAATTGCACCTTTCTCTCTTTCCCGGATAGAAGATTTCTTATTCTTAATCCAATCCCCTATCTCCTCTGCCTTAATTTTTTTAGTTTCTTTCGCATTTTCCTTTCCCTTGCTAAGAAATCTCTTAAAATAACTCTTAAAACCCATAAAAATATCGAGAATCAAACATTTTAAACCTTCCCAAATACTTTTAACCAAAGGTCTCATTAAATAAAATACAAAATGAAACTCATAGCAAGAGGCGCAGAAGCAATAATATACAAAGAAAAGAATAAGGTAATTAAAGACAGAATTAAAAAATCCTACCGTCATTCCGAGCTGGATAAAAGGCTGAGAAAAAGAAGAACAAAAGCAGAAGTAAAAATAATGAAAAAGATTAGCTCAATTATCCCGTGCCCTTCAGTGCTTGATACAGAGAATAATAAGATAACTCTTCAGTTTATCATGGGGAAAAAACTCTCAGACAATCTTGAAGATTTAGACTATAAGAAAATATGCAGACAAATAGGTTCATCACTAGCAAAACTCCACAACTCCGGAATAATTCACGGAGATTTAACAACTTCAAACTTAATCCTGAAAAAAGATAAAGTTTACTTCATCGACTTTGGGCTTTCATTTCATTCAAACAGAATAGAGGACAAAGCAGTAGACTTACATTTAATAAAGCAAGCCCTTGAAGCAAAGCATTCCAAAATTCACGAGAAGGCATTTAAATCCATCCTACAAGGATACAAAAAATCCAAGCAATACAAAGAAACATTAGCAAGACTCCAAACCGTAGAAAAACGAGGCAGATACAAGAAAGGTTCATAGCCCTGCCCGGATTACTCGACTGAACTCCTGAAGGAGAGTTTCAAGAAGCTATGCTTCGCAGAACGTTCGAATCCGAATAGCCCTGCCCGGATTCGAACCGGGGTCCCGGGCTCCAAAAGCCCGTATCCTTGACCACTAGACTACAGGGCTATAAGTTCCAAGTCTTAATCTTGGCAAGGTTCTTAAAATTACTGAATCCGATATGCTTTAAAAACTTTCCCAGTTCAGATTTTTTAGTAATAAACAGCCTTTTTCCATTATAAATTCTAGAAGGGATAATTCCTAAATCTTGAAGCGCCTTTCTAACATCATTAATCAATCTTTCATTATAATTAGTAAAAACTACTTGGAAAGAGTTTTGTTCATTTAACTTATAGATCTCACCATCAGTATCATAAAGTCCCCTCAAACAAGCACACAATAATTTCTTATCCTTCTTAATCCAATCAGGGATGCCTAATTGATTTTTTATTTTATCTCCTGGTTTAAACTCTTTTTCTTCCAAAAATTCAACTAACTTCCGACTATGGACACTTAAACAGATAGCATTTTCATTTTTAATCTTGAAAATTCCAGTCTTGACGTTAAACAATTTTTCAATTAAAGGCTTAACATAATTAATCAAATAATCCCTATCATTCCTTGAGTCCCCCACAATCCTTATCTGATAAGTTCCAACTTTATGGGCTTTCATCTTTGTCAAATTACCATCCCCTAACATTATTCCATAGAACTCTGATAATTCCTCAGTTTCCAGAGGAACATTAATATTTTTAGTACTACCCGAAGATAGTTTCCCTCCTTTAGATCTGCCCCAGTCATCTTTTAACTTATTAACTACAAAAGATTCATAATTCTGATTAGTTAAGGAACACGCCTTTTTGTATACAAAATCTGACAAAAGAGTTTTTTCATTTCTAAGTTCATTTCGTATATAACCCTCTGAAAGACCCAATTCCCTAGATAATTCTTCCCAAGTCCTTTCTTTCTTTGCAGACTCTATTAATTTTCTCTGTTTGCCTTTGGCTAATTGAATTCTCATATGATTAATATAACGCCGAATTATATAAATTTACTGTTTGACCACTGTACTACAGGGCTATACTCTGGATACAAAATTCATATTTTTAAACTTAAGCAAAACCTTAAAAACCCTCTTCCCAAAAAATAACTATGGCAGAAAAAAAGACAGCGAGCTGGATTAAAGCAAAACCCCAGGAAATTGAAAAACTCGTAGTAGAACTAGGAAAGAAAAATACATCCCCTGAAAAAATAGGTCTTAAATTAAGAGATGAACATGGAATCCCAAAAGCAAAGATGATAACAAAAAAGAAAATCTGTCAAATTCTAGAAGAAAACGGAATCAAGGTTAATCCAGAAAAAGATAGCATTGAAAGGAAAATAGATAAACTGCAAAAACATTCAGAAAAACATAAACACGATTACGGAGCAAAAAGAAAACTAGTACAGAGAATTGCCCAACTTAGAAAACACAAATAAATTCCAAAAGAGGATAAATGTTAGAAAAGATAAAAGAAGCTATTTCAAAAATTCAGGAATCAACAAAACCAATCAAGGTAATTTCTCACAATGACACTGACGGCATAACTTCAGCAGCAATCTTTTCAAGGGCCCTTCAAAGAGCTGGAATAAAATTTTCCCTAGAAATTGTAAAGGCTCTTGAAGAACCTTTTATCAAACAACTCCCAGAAGATCATTTACTAATCTTTCTAGACTTGGCATCTGGCTCTCTAAGCTACCTAGAAAAAAAGAATACGGATGTAATAATCCTGGACCATCACGAACTTCAAGATTCCAAAATCTCTAATAATATCTTGATGGTTAATCCTCAATTAACAGATGAGGAAAACATCTCCGGAGCGGGAATCTGTTACCTATTTGCCAAATCCCTTTCTCCGCAAAATATAGATTTAGCAACTCTCGCGGTAATTGGCATGGTCGGAGATCAATTAGAAAAAGAACCAGGAAAAATTTACAACCAGATTATTCAAGATTCCAAAGTCACAATAAAAAAAGGCTTGTTGCTATATCCTGCTACAAGACCATTAGATAGAGTTTTAGAATATTCCTCTTCCTTATACATCCCAGATGTAACGGGCTCTTTTCCCGGAGTAGTAGCTCTATTAAGAGAAGCAGGGTTACAAAAAACACAAAATGGTTATAAATCACTTGCTGAGCTAACAGACCAAGAAATGTCCAATTTGATAACGGCCATAATGTTAAAAAGAATTGGAGAAACCGATTCTGACAAAATTGTAGGAAACCTATATCTAATAAAATTCTTCAACAAACAAGAAGATGCCCGGGAAATCTCTGCCTCTATAAACGCATGTTCTAGAATGGGGTATCCTGAAATATCCATTGGATTTTGCCTAGGAAATAAAGAAATGAAAAAAGAAGCTGGGAAAATATATGTAGAGTATAAGCAAAACATTTCCTCTGCGCTAAAATATATAAACGAATTAAATAAAATAGAAGGTAAAAATTACACGATAATCAACGCCCGGGATAAAATAAAAGACACCATTATTGGAACAACAGCATCAATAATGTCTCACTCTCCTTTATATCCGGAAGGGACAATAATAGTGGCAATGGCTTATAATGAAGATAAAATAAAAGTCTCGGCCAGATTAGTGGGTAAAAAAGGCCGAAATGTCAGAGAAGTATTAACAAAAGCCACAATACCTCTAAAAGGAGAAGTTGGCGGACATCCTGGAGCTGCAGGATGTTTAATCTCAAAAGAGCACGAAGAAGAGTTCACTAAAACCCTCAAAAATCTCCTGGAAGTAGATTTCGTAAAAATAGAATAAGCAAATTCTTAAAAACCCTCCCAAACACTACTTTTCATGGACAAAAGCAAATTTCTAAGAATCAGATGCCCGAGATGCAGCAAAATCCACATCACATTTGGAAAAGCAACCACAAAAATTAATTGCAAAAAATGTAACAAAAGACTGGTAAAAACATCTGGTGGCAAAACAAAAATCCAAGCAAAAGTGGAGGAAGTATTATGATAAAAGAAAATGACATCGTTCTATGCACAGTAAATAGAATCCAAAAAACAACAGTCTTCTTAGACATTGAAAACAATGGGCAGGGAACAATGATTTTTGCGGAAGTCTCTCCAGGAAGAATCAGAAATATAAGAGAATATGTTGTTCCAGGAAAAAAGATTGTCTGTAAAGTTCTTAGAATTAGAAACGGAAACATAGAACTATCATTGAGAAGAGTCGCTGCAAGTGAAAGAGATTTAATCATGGAGAATCACAAAAGAGAAAAAATGCTTCTTAGTATGCTAAAACCAATAATCAAAGAACCTGAGAAAGTCTTGGAAAAAATAAAAGCCTCCTACCAAGCTACAGAATTTATAGATGAAGTGAGAGAAAACCCAAAGATAATTGAAAAATTTCTAAAAAAGACAGAAGCGGAAAAATTGTCCAAAATTCTCCAAGAGAAAAAAGAAAAGGACAAAGAAGTCATGAAAACAATAATAATTAAATCCCAAGATTTTGACGGAATCAAAAAGATAAAAGAAATCCTTGACATTCCTGAAGCAACAACCAGATATAAGGGATCTTCTCAATTCACTATAAAAGTTATCGCTAAAGATTACAAAACTGCCAATCAAATTATGGATAAAATACTAAAAGAAATCGAAGACAAATCTAAAAAACTTCGCGTGCAATTAGAGATAAAAGAAAAATAAAATGCCAAAAAAACTACGTTATTTTGTAGACAAAAAAGGAAACAAAGTTTACACGCTCCAGGATTCCCTTGAGGACCAGGAAACCAAATCAGCCCATTACAAATTCATCAAAATCAAAGACGCTCCAAAAACAAGACTAAAATAAAAATTACCAAAAACAGAAGAAACATAATTATCAAAAAGTTCTTGTGTTTTACCCCACACTAAAGTAGGGGGTTTGTTTGAACTTTTGGATGCTCAAGGTTGCATTCATCAATACACTAAAGTGTATGGTTTTCTACATCGGCAACCTTGACATAATAATGTTGAAAGGAAATGATGGCAATTAATTATGGCAAAGAGGACAAATAAATTTCTCTATCCGAATAGCTTATGCTTTCCAGTCGGTGGAGGAATTGAGAAGGATGAAACGGCAGAAGCAGCAGCAAAACGTGAAATGAAAGAAGAAATAGGAATCATATTCCCTATCATAAAAATATTCGGCTTAGAATTTGATTCAAAAGAAATCTATAGAAAAATTACATTGTTCATAACAAAAAAGGAGATAAAAATATCTGGATTGAAACCAGATCCAGATGAAATACAATATCTGAAAGAATTCACAATAGAAGAAATAAAACAAATGATAAAAGAAATCCCAGAAGATTGGGCTTCAACAGCCATCGCTACATTTAATGAATTTCTAGGTAAGTCAGAATAACTTCTTCTGCCCTATCTCGGATTTAACAACATCTATGTCCTTCTCCCAATCATCTATCAACTGCCTTCTATAAATAACGGCGGCAGGATGAAACAATGGAATCAATCTTACGTTTAATCCCTCAATTTCTATATCTTTAACTTTTCCATGCACTTTTGTAATCCCGGGCATATTTTTCATCTTATCCACATCCCCTCCCGAAAGAAAAAACTTAGTAGCATAATTACCTAACGAACAAACAACTTTCGGCTTAATCTCCTCAATCTGTTTCAACAGCCATGGTGTATGCTCTCTAATTTCCTCAGGCAAAGGATTCCTATTCTCAGGAGGCCTACATTTCAATATATTAGCCACATAAACATCATCTAAGGATAAATCAACCTTCTCCAACAGTTTATCCAGGTTCTTCCCGGCAGCCCCAACAAAAGGCTCTCCTTGTAAATCCTCATTCCTTCCGGGGGCCTCTCCAACGAATAAGATATCAGCTCCGGGATTACCTTTCCCTATAACAATATTGGTACAATTTTTAAACAACTCCCCTTCTCTAACAAGCCTTTCATATTCTTCCATAACAATTCTGGAACAATAATCTTTTTAACAATTTCCCTGCTAAATAATGGGTGAAAAAAATCCATAAAATAATTGCTGTTGCCATAAAAGACAATAAATTTTTCATGGTGGGAAAAAAAGGAAAAGGCATCTGGACAAGCTTTGAATGAAAACCAGAAGAGAGACCGGGCAGAAAGTGTTATTAAGGGAAATCCAGGAAGAAATTCACTGCCCTGCATCAATAATCACAAAACTGGGAGACTTCAAAAACAAAGCAGTATTCGATGATGCAATCGTTAAATTATTAACATATCTTGTAAAACTAGACGGAGAAATCAGGTTAGATGATCCAGAATTAGAAGAATGCAAATTTATCCCAAAAAACTACAAAGAATTAGGCATAAAGTTTCCCCCTTTGATAGAAGAACAAATCATTCCTTCCTGCATCCAGCAAAAACTGCTATACTGATAAACGATAATCTTTTAAAACCCTGATTACCAAACCAGCTAATGGTTAAAGAGAAATCACTCATTTTAATAAAACATGATGGAGTAGCTAGGGGATTGATAGGAAAGATAATCTCAAGAATCGAAGATATCGGATTAAAAATTATAGCAATGAAAATGGTTTGGGCTAACGAAGAATTAGCAAAAAACCATTATAAGTTAGATGAAGAATGGGCAAAAAATGTTTTTGAAAAAACCAAGAAAGCTAGACTGGAACAAGGAGACGAATTTCAATTTGAAGACTACATGGAATACGGAAAAATGATTCAATCATGGAATATCAATTTCCTAAGAGAGGGTCCTGTAGTTGCAATGGTTATTGAAGGACCTCATGCAATCGAAATCATAAGAAAAATTGTCGGAACAACAGAACCTCGACAATCACCACCTGGAACAATTAGGGGAGACTTCGCAATGACTGAATCATATGCTCTGGCAAACGACAAACAAAGAGTTGCCAGAAACCTAATACACGCATCAGATTCTGTTAAAAACGCAGAGCATGAGATAGCACTTTGGTTTTCAGAAGATGAATTACACGAATATTCTAAAGAACTGGATAAACATAACTAATGACATATTGGGAAAAAAGAGGCGACTCGGAGAATAAACCTAGAAACGAAAGAGATTTCTTCTATGAAATTTCATCAGAGATTGAAAGAACAATTGATTCAATGGTTAAAGATAGTACGCCTGATTTAGATCCTCGAGTCTATAAGAATAGAAGATATACCTGGCTAGGACTGCAAGAAAGACTTCAAACATTAAAGGTTGTATCGGCCGATGAAAGATTTACCAGCGAAGCAACTCAAGAAAAAATTGAAGATTTAGAGTACGACCACCATTTATTAAACAAGGCATACAAAAGACTAAAAGAAAAATACAAAGACTTAAAAGATGATTACGATTCTCTCAATTCCTGGCCAAAAGATGATGACGATGAAGAGGAAGAGTGGAAAAATAAATAATCCGAATCCTTAAAAACTCGTTAAATTTTATTTCTTAGTCTCCGTAGTTTAGTGGATAGAATGCATCCTTGCGGAGGATGAGACCGGAGTTCAATTCTCCGCGGAGACATCAGAGTTCAATTCACTTCAACATCTGTTGAAGTCCCTGAGAATTTGAAATTCTCAGAGTCCGCGGGGGCATCTCACTTTCCTAAATAAAGAGCCAATCCAAATAAAAACAAAAGCGTAGCTACAATAAGAATTGAACCGAACAAAACCCAAATTGCCATTTCAGCAGATGAAAACTTAACTCTCTCTGTAGATTTCAATGGCTTAACTTTTTCCTTCTTCTTAATTATTGGAATGGGCTTATTATCCATGCCACTTACAGCAAGTTATACTATAAAAATTTCACTAATCAGAATCTTTTTAAACCCTTAATATAAGAAAACAAGATGACAAATGAAATATTAAATGCTATAAGAAATAGTCCTCACGAAGCAAAAACATTAGCAATGGCTATGAACCATGTAGGTGTGTTTATAGGGGCACACAAGATGCCTGAAGTACAGTACGCAGTGATTGCAGACATAGAAAGAAACTATGGTGGTTGCACAAAAAGTTATTTAGATACAGCCAGGAGAGACCCGAATACTGCCTTGTATTCTTTTGGAAGAAAAGAAGTTGGATTGATTTAACCACAATAATCCTTAAAAAATTTAAATTAAAGAGATTAGTATACCGAGAGAATTAATAGTCCTATATGACATGGATAGAACTTTATGTGATTATGATTTAGCATTAAGTGGGGGGTTAGCAAAATTAAGACATCCTGACGAACCAAAAATAACCTCTGGATTCAGAAATGCTCAGGATTATTTAGTAAATAGGATGAACTTAATTAAAAACTCAGAAGATTGGTGGGCAAACATTCCGAAATTTCAACTAGGATGGGATATTCTAGAAATAGCAGAAGAACTTGGATTCAGGACAATGATCCTTGCACAGGACCCAAGAACAAACCCGGGCACGCGGGCTGGTAAAAAAGATGGTTGGATAAACATTTTAGTCCAGATGTAGATGTAATAATAACTCGTGATAAGGGCTTAGTTTATGGAACACACTATTAGTGAATGGCCACCCGGATTATGTTGAAAGATGGTTAGAATGGAAGCCAAGGGGCCTTGTAATAATACCTGCCTGTGATTACAATAAAGACTTCAAACATCCACAGGTCTTAAAATATGACAGATCTAATCTAGAGGAAGCAAGAGAAGCGATAAAAGAAACAATGAGACCTTAAGCCTCATCTTTTACACCACCCTCAGAAATCCAAAACACAGTCTCATTATCTGGCAAGTTTGGAGAATCAATCAACTTAGCTACTCTCGAACCTTGCTTCCCTCTTCTCAAATACATCCTATAAGTAGAAGCATGTCCCACAATATTTCCTCCGATAGCAGTAGTAGGATCTCCAAACATCATCGCAGGATTACTCATAACCTGGTTCGTCACATAAATCGCAACATTGCTTTTCTCAGCCAACTTCATTAAATCATGCAAATATCTGTTAAGCCTCTGTTGTCTATCTGCTAATTGCCCTCTCCCAGAAAACTCAGCCCTGAAATGAGCAGTCAAAGAATCAATAATAACCAATTTTATGGGCTCTCCTTCCTTAACCATCTCTGCAATCCTATCAATCAATAACATCTGATGGTCTGAATTAAAAGCCCTCGCAACTAAAATATTCTTCAATACTTTTTCAGGATTAGCACCAATAGAATCAGCGATCTGCCTAATCCTTTCAGGCCTAAATGTTCCCTCTGTATCAATATAAACAGCCTTCCCATTACTCCCACCGTTCTCTTTTGGCAATTGCACGTTAACAGCCAAAGTTAATCCTAGCTGCGTCTTTCCTGAACCAAAAGCACCGTAAGCCTCCGTAATCGCCTTACTTTCAATTCCTTTTCCCCCTAATAAATCATTCAAAGCCTTGCTTCCTGTCGTGATATAATGAACATCCTGTCTCTTCTTATCAAATTCATCACCAGACATAAAGCCTAGTTGCATCATCTGTCTTGCTGCTTGAATAGCTTTCCTCGCGACAGCGGCTCCAACTCCCGCGGTCTCCGCCAAATCACTAGGGCTCATAACAGCCAAACCCATTAAATCGTAAATCCCTGCAGATTCCAGCTTAGCCGCAATCCCTGGCCCAATACCTGGCAAATCTGTCAATCCAAGTTCTTTATCTCCTTTCTCCTTTTCCTTCTCCTCTTCTTTCGCCATCTCCTTTCCTGCCTCTATCAGTATATAAACTTTTTAGCAATTAAAAATAACAATCAAACTTTCGCCTCAAGCTCCTTTATCAATTCCCCGGGATTAACCTCCTCAACGCCATTCATAACCATCTCGATTCTGCCAAAAAAACTATTCATTCTGACATTACCTGCAAAATATTTTTCCTCTCCTATTACATCGCCCTTCTTCCCTTCAAATTTTTCCAAAGAGAATATTTCTTCATCTTCGAATCCTAACTTCTTGATATCATCTCCAAACAAAACCCCTCTAATACTTTCACTCCCATCATCCAACACAACTGTTAAAACAGCCTTCTTTTCTCCAGAATTCTTATCTTCGAAATATCTTGGCTCAAACATCTGCACAATAATTGCCCTGACTCTTGCATTCAACCCCTCTTTCAAATCCTTAATCTTTGCTTCGGTATAGCTCCTTTCCTCAACAATATCCTCAACTTTTTCATCGCTTTTCTTCAAATCTGAAAAGCCTGATAAATGTAACTCCCCATTTTGCCTAACACTCCCATTAATAACTTCAACAACATCTCCTTCTTTTATCTCTTGTTTTTCAATCAACTCGATATGGTGCGTATCCCACAAAGCAACTCTTGTATTTCCCGTATCATCTGCTAAAACAAAACTTGCCACTTTCCCTTCTCTTCCATTTTTATTAAATTCTCTAACTGGAAAAATTCTGATAACTTTCCCAACAACATTGCTCTTTCTCATACCTTGTACCAGTTCTTTTATCTTTAACCTCTCTCCATCCAATACTATTCCAAGTTCTGCCGCAACTATCTGTGCAGCCCCTTCTTTTGAAATTAATCCAGAAAGCTTCGCCCTCTTAGCCTCAATCTTTCTTTCAAGCTCTTCCCTCTTCAATCCTGCTGCACCTGAAATTCTCTCCAAAAGTTGCCCATAATTGTCCATTAATCTTCCTATGGTCTATCATTTAAAAGGATTGTTATGCCAAAACAATTAAAAACCCTCCATTCTCCGGCACTCTATGGCAGTCGCAGCATTAATAGTCAAAATAATGCCCTCATCTCCTGACATTGATTTAGGGGAAATTAAGGAAAAAGCGAAAAAGAATCTTGAAACTGAGGGTGCTCAAAACATCACATTTGAAGAAAAGCCAATAGCCTTTGGCCTCAAAGCAATATTCGTTAAATTTGCATGGCCCGAGGAAAAAGATACAGATGTCGCAGAAAATCTTCTCTCAAAAATAGAAAACGTTTCTTCCGTTTCAATTGAGGATTATAGAAGAGCTTTTGGTTAAACATATAAATCCCTTTTCATTAGCAAATCCATGGCATTAACAGAAGAACAAATAAAAGAACTTAAAAGACAACTTTTAGAGCAAATCCAACATCTTCCAGAAGAACAAAAAGCACAAGCAGAGCAACAAATTAACGATATGTCTCCTGAAGCACTGGAAACCATGCTCAAACAGCAATGGCAACAAACACCACAAAAAGTATTCAGAGCAATTATAGAAGGAAAAATACCTGCTAGAAAATTAGATGAAAACAAACAAGCACTAGCAGTGTTAGAAATTATGCCAATAGAAAAAGGACACGTCATAATCATACCGAAAAAACCTGTTCAAAATCAAAAAGATATGCCGGCTCCTGCATTAACTCTCGCAAAAAAAATCGCTAAGAAGATACAATCAAAACTAAAAGCAAAATCTGTAGAAATTTTAATGGAGCCTAAATTTGAAGAAATAATAATAAACATAGTTCCCGTTTATAACAAATCAGTATCATTAGAATCCCAAAGAAGGAAAGCAGAAGAAACAGAACTTTTAGAATTACAAAACAGGCTAAAGAAAAAAACAAGACCCCTATTGATTAAAAAAACCACTAAAAAGAAAAAAGACCAGGATATAAAAAAAATAAAGAGAAGAATAGCATAATAGCCAGAAGAAAAGATATTGTAAATGGCACTCCGTCTCTTATCTCAACATTCCTACCAGACCTCCGCAAAATCAAGATATCCTTTTTAGTCAATCCATGAACTGTTTTCTTCACCATTTTCCTACCGACTTTAATATCTTTCATAATCCAATCACCCTCTTGCAAATTCCTTGGTTTTTTCAAAATAATCATGCAACATTTATCAACAGACAAGGCATAAAAATACAACAAGGGCATTAAACCCAAAAATAAAAATGCTAAGGAAAGCCCCAAACTAGTAGAAACAAAAACTCCGGCCAATGCTAATCCTACTATTAGCAAACCAAACACCATTAATTTATTCTTCTTAATTCTCCCTTTAAATTCTTTAGAAAATTTCTTGTTTCCCCTAATCAAAAAAACAGTGTAAACTAAACTATAAATTCCCCCTGCCAAAAACAAAATAAAAATAAATCCCATTCCCACAAATAGATAATCCATGTACGATTCAAAAGGCAAAATTGCCCCAGAGGCCATCAACAATTTAGCATCCCCTCCACCAAATGCCCTTCCATAATAAAACAAATATCCAAGAACAATAAAGATTCCCAGCCCCAATAATCCATAAACTAAAAACATCCATCCGTGTCCTATAGAATAAAAAGCCCTATAGGCCAAAGCAAAAGCAATCAATGAAAAACTAATCCAATTTGGCACTTCCCTGGTCTTAAAATCACTAACGCTAGCAAACAAAGCCCACAACCCTGCCAAAAAAATCAAAAAATAATATTCTTCCATTAAACCATTAAAAAAACAATATTTATTAACCTTCTCTCCTATTTTCAAATATGAAAAGAGAGGATATAAAACATTGGATACCTATTGTCATAATAGCATTATTAATATTCGTATCCTATCTGATAATAAAAGATTACATCGTTGCATTGGTTGCGTCAGCTATCCTTGCTTTCCTAGTGATGCCAGTCTACAAATGGTTGAACAAAAAAATGCCTTCCTGGCTCGCCGCCTCTATCTGTATTGCAGTAGTCATTCTAATCATAGTTATTCCTGTAATTATGACAGTCCTCTTGGTGATGCTTGAGCTCTCAACATATCTAAGTTCTGATTTAATCCTGCAAATAATAAGAAAAATTTCGAGTATAGATTTAATAAACTGGGCGGGATTTAATCTGACAACAATAAGAAATGAGGTTGCAACAATAATAGTAAATTACCTTGGTGATTTAACCGCAAGAATCCCTCATCTGATAATAAGCCTATTAATTTTGATTATAGCTATGTTCTACTTATTAAGAGATTGGGACAGCATAATAAAAAGAATGAAGAAATACATCCCTTCTGAAAACAAAGAAAAAGTTTCTAAAGACATAGCACAAATAACTAGGTCTGTCGTCTATGGTTCGCTATTGATCGCATTAATACAATTTGTAATATCTCTTGTAGGCTTCTGGCTGTTAGGATTCCAGTATTCCCTAATCTTCGCAACTCTGATAGCTATTTTCGCATTCCTTCCTGCTTTAGGTCCTATAATAATATGGGTCCCGGCCGCAATAATCTCATTTATCCAAGGAGAGTATTTTGTAGCAATAGGAGTAGTAATACTCGGATTAATACTAACATTATACACAGACACAATTCTAAGGGCAAAACTCTCTGTTAAAGGAACTCAAGTACATCCTGTGACAATGATTGTGGGGATTGTTGGAGGGATAATCTTGTTTGGGATACTAGGCTTCGTAATTGGACCGCTAATCCTTAGCTACACACTAACATTATTAGAAGACTTGATAGATAACTAGCTCCCTTCCTTGACATTCTTAGCCCTATATTTTCCACCTTTCTTATACCTATTATACCTTCGTTTAGCCTTTTTATCATTCTTCGTCTTTCTCCTATCATTATCTCTCGGCATATTTCAATACATCTCTTCACATTTATATATCTAACCTTCACAAAAGATATAAAGCCCTTTTCTATCAAGTTTTAATGAACCAAGATTTGACAAAGAGGAATGCCGAAGAGTTAGGCCAGCTTTTATCCCAAATGGAACATCACAAGATAGAGGAAATAGCTAGATTAATCAGAACAAGAATCTATAATCCCGCAACAAGAATAAAATCTGGAAAAAAACTTCTTGTTTGTGGAAATGGAGGTTCAGCAGCTCAAGCGGAACATTTAATGGCTGAACTAGTCGGCAGGTATAAGGATGATAGAATTCCATTCCCTTGCTTATCACTGGCAGGATGTGCTGCAACTCAAACATGTATATCTAATGATTATGGGCAAGAATTCATGTTTTCCCGTTCTTTAGAGGCTTTAGGAGAGGATGGAGACATATTAATAGCCCTGACAACCTCTGGATACTCAGAAAACGTATTAAGAACAGTAAAAAAAGCAAAAGAACTTGGAATCACCACGATAGCCCTATTAGGAAAAAAAAGAGATCCAAGAACTCCTGACCAAGAAGCTTTGCACGGATTAGCAGATTACGAGATAGAAATCCCTTCCTTATCAACAGCCAGAACCCAAGAAGTCCACCTATTCATCATACATGCCATATGTGATTACTTAGAAAAATGGGCCTTAGAAAACAGCAATTAACCAAAAACAGCAAGGCAACAAACTTCTCCTTCTCTTAAACCAACAACTTTTTCACTAACATCCTTAATTACAAATATGTCGTTATAATTAGATATGTCAGGATTACCGGGTACTTCAGAATCGAATGAATCACTATCACACTTGCCTTCTTGCAAAACTCCTGAGCCGGAGACTACTCCTTGATTTTCATGGATTGAATCAACATACTCTCTACAAGCCCACAAGCCCATCCATTAGTCCTATCCTTGGGACATTCTCCCGTGCAAGCCCAACACCAAACCTTATCCCTACAAACCTTATTTTCCTCATCCCAACTATATTCGCACTTTAACCCTAAGCCCTCAACACAACTATTCAAATCATCTCCTTCATATCCTTCTCCACCCTCACATACTTCCTTAGATACAGGTGGAAGAAAATCTCCACAACCATCTTTTATTTTCTG
>PFOR01000014.1 GCA_002792635.1 Candidatus Pacearchaeota archaeon CG_4_10_14_0_2_um_filter_35_33
ATTATTCCCAGAAATACCTGTCTGCTCATTCCCAGAACTACCCGCTGAGCTATCTGTATCAGATTGCCCTTGATCATTATCTTCCCCATTAGGCTTAGCCTTAAGTTTAAAGAACTTCCTTGCAAGAGCGTCATAAAGCCTTCCTCTCTCTAACAAAACCTTCGCTATGTCTGTGCTAACATACATCTGGCTCAAAACAACATCTAGCCTGGAAATCAAAGATTCTGCAGACCTTTTATCTTCATTCCACGAACCATCGCTATTAATATTAGAATGTTGAGTAATTTCATTTATGACTTGTTTAGCAGTGTCACCTATCAAATAATCCCCGCTTTCAACAATTGAATCGCGAGCAATTTCATCTATCTTAGTAATTGTTTCATTTAAGATTCCCTTATTGTTCTCACTAATTGCATTGTTTATACTCTCCCTATCCAACCAACAAGTTATTCTTTGATTCCCGCAATTTCCTACATCCACAAATCTTTGTGGGTCAGTTGAAGCCCCCGGATTGTCTGTAGCACAAACCCTGACAATTCCCCTGTTATAAACTGCAGGGTCTATGGCTTCCTGAGCTGCCTCTCCTAAATTAGGATTCAAAATAGCAGCAGGATTGGTTCCGCCAGAAATACATTCAGACTCACTAGAAATATCTGTTCTATCCAATTCATCAGAAACAATTGCATCACTGATGTAATTCACAGCAAAACTCGTTGAAACTTGCCTAAATCCACATTCCTCTTCCCCATTTATATTAACACATAACTGCTTGTATCCCGTGGGTGCTGTGAAATCTTTTGTTTCTGAAACACTCTCTCCTCTATTAACATAACTCGAAGCCACATTTATCCTTGGCGTGCTTCTGTAGAAAGAAGATTCTGGAGGGTCTTTCAGATAAACATTGTATGCAACTCCTCTGTCGTTTCCTGAAAATATATGATAAAACACTTTATACTGTCCAGTCGCAGGAACCGTCGCATCACTATAAGGGATCTCGCTAAAGAATGCATGGAACTGAGGAGGGCTATCAGGCTCTATCAAAGTTTCAAAATCTGTTGGTGCTTTAGTAGAAACAAAATTCTTACAAACCTCGCTTCCTGATTCTTCTATACTTCTAGCTCTAAACGCATCAAAACTATTTCCTGCATAATAATTAGTGAAATAATCTATTGAAGCTTCAGTATTAGCCCACGCATTCTGCACTGTCATATACTCTCCACCCCCCCTTACCTGTCCTCTTCCTCCTGTATAAACAAGTTCAACAGCCTTCGGCAACAGAACTTTCGCTAACGGTGCGGCCTGCCTCCAGAAAAATTCGCAAGAATAAACACTATAAATTTCATCACAAATTCCAACATACTCTCCCGATTCGATATTCTCCTGTAAACAAGCCCGATGTTGTTCCAATATTGAAACGTAACTATCAATACCTGCATGTATCCCTGTTAAACAAACAGGGACTGCAACATCTCCCCCTAAAGCGACCGAATTAGGCAAACATAACAAAGCACTTCCAACTATCCCTGATTGCACAACATCATCAACAGGATACTTCCCTCCAAAATCACACCTTGATGTTGGACAAATAACGGGATCACAAACATTAAACAACAACTGACAATCTTCCGGAGACATGAAATCCTGACACTGAACACCTGATGAATCAATTGCAGGTCCTCCAACCTCTATTTGATTACCTAAAATGTTAACAAACTCTCCTGTTTTCCCTCTTGCTCGTGCCGCCTCATTCAACGCACTTATGGCTTGATTAACCTTATTTCTTGTTTGTTCTGCGCTTAAACCATAGAAACTATCTATTGATTGTCCCGTATTTGCGTTAAACTGCCCGCATTTATCGTCTCCTAAATCACCCTGATTAAAATCTATTTCTCCATCATTTCCAACATGACATAACCAAAAACTAGCAACTCTCCCCGAACTCTCAAAAGCTTTTATATTCTTGAAAGCAGGCAAGGTCTGTCTTATGGCAGCATACCATCCCCCTTGAACATCAAATGGAACAATGGCAGGCGTATCTTTGTAAGGCTCGCTGGAAAAGTACTGAACTTTTGCTTCTTTTATTCTAACTGGCTTCAATAACTCGTCGGACTTCTCGAACTGGCTATACTCTTTTTTCACTTTAGAAACTATTTCACTATTAGTAACATTCTGGTAACCTCCATCATAAACATCTTTAACATACAATTTACCTCCCGTATCTTGCAACGTGACAAAATAAACATTACCATTATACTCAACAGCCTGTACTCTTGAATCAGATCCTTTTACTAACTTATCCCCTGAAACACCAGCATAACCTCCAGTCCATACAGCAACACTTCCCGTTTTACTTTCAACCCCAAATTCCCCTAATCCAATACCTGCCAATAATCCACTATCACTCTGAGCTTTATTATCAAGTTTGATTCTATCATTTATCGTAGAAACTAAAGTTTTCAATTCATTATTCGCTCTTGTTTCCAATCCAGAATCTTTCCTAACTTCAAGCCAAAACTTCAAGTCCCTGGCCTCATTAGGAGAAAGATAAGAATCCCCACCCCCATTTTTAACTAACAAACTTTCAATTTTTATATTTTCATCTCCTACATTAACAAAGCCATATCTCTTGTTCCTTAACTCATCCTCAATATATTTATTGGCAACAGCATTGCTATCAACCCATTTGTCTAATAAAAAGCCCTGATCGCTTGAATAATTATCAGAAAGCCCTTCCAAGACATCATCTTGTCGATTAATAATCCCTTTCATTAAATCAACCTCTCTGCTTATTTCATTAGAGTGCCGATTAAAGCAAGCATCAACTGTAATCCCGTCCTTTCTAGCTTCCGCCTCGCATCTCTCTGTCCATCCACCTTTACCACTCATAACCCTCTGTCTAGCAACTGCTCCCCCGCCCAATCCAGAAAAGAAATTTTTTATTGTCAAAACACCAGAGGTTGCAAAACATGCTGCTTTCATCCCCTTAACAAAATCCCCAAGCCCATCTCTAACGCCCTCCCATCTTTTAATAGTTTCCTCCAAATTATCTATTTTTTCCTGTGCCTTTTCAGGCGTCAAAGCAAAAGCCCTCTTCTCAATTCCTATGTTAACAGTCAGATTAGTTTCCCCTCCAGCCTTAACAGTAGGTTCAATTCTTATTTTAGCAAACTCTTCTAACTGAATTCCTGTTAGTTTCAAAACTCTATTATCACAAACTGTTATGCTATCTCTGTCATTTTCATCGTTAATAACCTGCTTCAATGTAACTCTCTGAATTTTATTTCCCTCTTGGTCTGTACATTTGTAACTCACCCTGGCTGTATCAGCAGTAACATCTTCCAAAGAAATACCTCCTCTGTTGTCTCCATAACTAAACTCGTAAGCTTGTCCTTCTTCCAATTCTATTCTTCTATTCCCCAAATTAAAGTTAGCTTTAGATTTTTTATCTGCTTCATAAATATCCATGAGTCTAATTGTCTTAACTTTGGAATCAATATCTATCGCACTGACTGCATTACTACTATCGCTCAAAAACAAATGAGTGTAATCCTGTTCAAACTTGCCATAACTATCTGGATAGTTTTCCTTGTATTTCTCTAAAAGTGAAAGATGGGTTCTTTTCTTGTTTAAATAGCTTGCAAGGGAAATTGCCTTATCCAATGCCTTTTCTCCATAATAACCCTTATTAACTTCTGTAGAAACTGCATATGGATATTCATCAACTATCTCAAGATAATCACTTATTGCTGAATCAAAATACTCTTCAATCTCTTTATTATATTCTGCCTCATACAGCTTGCTTTCATCGGCAATTCTTAAAGCAGATACATTCACTATTTGCTCATCATCCAACCTAGCCCTACCCTCAGTAAACTCTTTGATACTATAAACATCATTCAATTGTTCCTGTGTGTACTCTCCAGTTCCAGGTATAAACTTAACTTTATCACCCACTTCATAGTTCATTGGCTTAAGTTCCAATTCAAATTCAGAATTCCCACAAATAATTCTAGCCTTTCCAGTTCCAATACCCTCGTAAGATATATCTTTAACAACACATTTATTATTCAAAAATCTGCTTCCAGTGTAAACGTCAACTATATCTCCATCAACATTCAATTTCGCTAGAGGATTAGCAGAAACAAAATTATCAAAATAAACCTTAATCCCAAATCTGCAATAACTGCCTGGAAGATAGATTTCCTGTGACTGCCCTTTATCAACAACAACATTATTTATTCTATCATCACCCCTATATATATCAACAGAAACCCTATTAGCCTCAATATCTCTCAATCTCAAGAAATACTCCCCATTCAAAAAACTCTGTCTAGATTTATCCTCTTCCCATTTTACATCGCTTACAGGAGTCAATAAGAACTCGCTTGTTCCAACACCAAAAACATTTTCAGCATCATAATCAACTCTTGCCCTTAAATCAACGCTAACTGAATCGGGTAAACTTTCCTCATCAGAATTCCTATCTAAAACAATAACTGCATATCCTATATCTCCTTCAATCGGGCTTCCCAACAAAATATCGTTCGTCCTTAATGCTGCTCTGGATGGATGAAAACCAACCCCTACAACTCCTTCAGTTCTTTCTGCCAAGCTAAATCTTATATTTTTAATCCTTTCAACATTTATCAATGGATTCAACTTTATGGCATCCAACTGACAAAATACTGGAACGTTTTGTTCAGCCAAGATATCGCTTCTAACAACAGCCGGCTGACATCCTCCAGGAGAAACTTGTATAATCAAATCCTCTCTAGCCTCACATTGGTCTCTTTCACTTAAAATTGGATAATATGTATTGAGCCTTCCCTCTGCTTGATAATATTTGTTAAAGTCAGGTTCATTATGTTGAACAAAAATTGCACTTCCAGCACTAACTACTGATAGCAATAACAAAACCCAAACAAACCCAAAAATCAATTTATTCATCCGAAAACCACCCCCACATCTCCTGTCTCAAATAACTGATAATTTATCTGTAATTGTTCAAGCGAATCCGGTCTTGGCAATTCCATTACTTCTAAATCAACACTTCCCGATTCCAATTCGTTCTCCAATAAATAAGTTGTAATTCTTCCCCCTCCTGTTAAGGCATTCTCCAATTTAGTCTCTGGCAAATCTATCTCAAAGCATTCTTCCTTTGTAGCTCCAAACAATCCCAAAACCCCTCCCTTAGAAACATCAATACACTCTGTCTTGCTAGATGCAGGAATCACCAAGCCAGTATCCCCATATACATAAACAGAAATATCATAACTCCCTTCCTTCAAATTAACCACATTATTCTCAGGCAATACTGCTGTACTAGTTCCATCTTCAGAAACAAAATAAATTATTGCACTTTCTCCATCTCTTAATTCCCTTCCTGAAACTCTTGCATTAACTACGACATCATATTCCCTATCCAAAATAATATCTGCAAATGAATCCAAATTAGATGAATATGTTAATTCCCCATCTGAATATCCGTCAGCTCTTGCAATAAACTTACCATTAACGCACTGAGGTAAATTAGCCCTTAAAATTGCATTACCATTTTCAATAGAAGTCTCACCCAAAGTACATGTCTGATCCAAACACTTATACTGGACTCTGGCCTCGACGGGATTCAACTGATTATCATAAGTATAAATATCAGCCTGTGCAACATCAAACTCGCATATATCAAACTCATCTTCTGTATAATCAAGATTTGACAAATCAGCTTCTCTAGCAACATTGTTGTCTATTATAACAACTACAGGAAATTGGAACATCTCTAAACCATCGCCAACCTGAATCATAACCGGAAATGCAACATCATAAACATAATGGTAGGGAACATAACAGAATCCTAAAACTCCCAATCCTTCTTGATTGCCAACAGGTTCTGCAACCATTAAACTTTCGTCAACATTATCTCCTGTTATCTCAATCTTGCTAGGCCAGTCATCAAAATAAACAACCCTGACAGGTTCACTAACCCTACTATCCACAACAAAATAATGATCAGTTTCGTTATCCAAGTCGTAATAATTTCCTCTGAATTTAACACTCGCCAAATTTTCAGACAGGCCCTCCTTCAAACCATTAACAACCTCTTCAGTCTTCCATATCTCAGGACTGCAACTAACCTCCACGCCATCAACAGGAGCATAAGTTCTCAAAACATCAATAGAATATTCCTCCAAGAACAAATCCTCCTTTTCAGAGTTATAGACATCTCTTGCGATATTATACAACTTCCCAAGCTTACTACTAACACTAACCTCATGTAACGTCTTTCTAGCATTATTGCCCTCTCTTTCAACAACTAAATCCGAGATAACCTTCACCAAAATTCTCTCATCTTCTATCTGAACATCAACCTCTGCTTCATCTTCATATACATAAAAGCCCCGGGCATAAAATTCGTCAAAAGTGCAATCATCTAAACTAGATTTAATGAACTCTTCCATTTCAAGTTCCACATCATTAATCGAAGGAGGGTTCTCAACTATCAACCCGTTTCCTGAAAGATAATACCAGTACCCTACTTTTGAACCTAAGAAATCCAAATGGCTTGAAAACGGTGCATAATCGCTTCCTGGCTCATATTCTGTGACAAATATCCTTCCCCCTTGCATCCCTGCCAAATTAGCCCCCACTTTCGCACTCTCTTCTATACAACTAGAGTAAAAATCGTAAACAGGAACAAATTCTGCCGGAACTCCCTCGCCAATCCTATCTCTGACAACAAAAAATAACACAATCACTGCAACAATTATAACCGCAACAATAATAAATATTGAAACCTGTCCTTTTCTGTTCATTTCTTTCTTTTGTCTTTGAGAAATGAACAATTGAGAATCTTTGATTTTCATATTATCTATGTTTCCTCCTTTTTTCCAATTTATCTTTAATCAATTGCATTATCTCGCTATTTATATCCTTATTAATAATTCCTTTAAACTCCTCCCACAATTTCTCATCCTCAATTAGCAATAAGTACCTCTTCACCTTCTTTCTCCACGCCTAACAATATCCAACTATTTATAAATCTTCCTTAGTTACTTAGTAAGTTAGTTACTAATAATAAGGATATTTCATATAATGTCCGACTGTTCCATACACTCTTCTAGGCTTCCAAATAACATTTGATTCGTCCGGAATCTCGCCACCCCCTATCATAGTATTTTCATGTAAACCTAAGCATTCGATTAACTTGGGCAAATGCAAAAAGAATTCATTCCTCAAAAGACAAGTCGCCTGAAAGTCATCCACGTAAAAACTAACATGTTTCCGATTTTTATCCGTGTAACCTCTCAGATGCCCTTCAATGCTCCCCCACCCCCTTCTATCAAACCACTCTTGATGAGATTCTGGAATGTCTGGTAAAGCAATCTTTAACCGGCTATTAACAACTGCAAACATTTGCCTAGACCTATGAAACTCTGATTCCGTAATCATAATAAACTTAAAAAATTAAAACTTATAAAGATTATTAAAAAATGGCCCTGCCCGGGATCGAACCGGGGATCTCTCCCACGTCAAGGGAACGTCATAACCACTAGACCACAGGGCCATAACAAACCCATAAACATCAGATATAAAAAGCTTTTTAAACCCATTAAATCAAAGATAAACAGCAAAGACCCTAATACCCAAAGGACGGTATCAGGCGAGCACTCAAACATATGATATATATGTCCAAATAAGATGAAGCTGCCAAAGGAAACAAGGCGTTATTGCCCATATTGTAAGAAAAGAACTACTCAATCAGTAGGCGTAGCTAAGCAAAAATCTAGGTCTGCAACACACCCAATGTCAAGAGGCTCAGCTTCCAGAGAGAAATTAAGAAGATTAAGAGATAAACCAGGAAACTTAGGAAGGCGTTCCAGAAAGGCTCCAAAATCTTGGAAAAGAAAAACAAAAGCAACCAAAAGAATGACTCTTCTTTACACATGTAAGGAATGCAAAAAATCCAAACAAGGAAAATCATCTATAAGAACTGCAAGATTAGAAATAGGAGATAAAGTGGCAAAGTAAAATGGCAAAGAAATCAAAAAAACAAAAGAAAACAAAACCACCAATAAAACATAAACCTAAGATAAAAAAGGGAAAAATCATCAAAAAGAAATTCTTCCCAGTAGAATCCGAAATAACAGCTACAAAAATACAACTATATTCAACATCTGCAGATGAATTACAGGGAAAGACAATCAAATTAGATTTAACAAAATCACTTAGAGGCAGGGCTTTCGAACTAACACTAAAAATAAAAAAAGAAAAAGACAAGTTAATATCTGTTCCTGAAAAGCTTCAACTATTCCAATCCTATGTGAAAAGAATTGTAAGAAAAGGAACTGATTATGTTGAAGACTCTTTTGAAATTGATTGTAGAGATAAAAAACTAAGAATTAAACCCCTCCTAGTTACAAGAAAAAGGGTTTCTAGGTCAATCCTAAACAATTTGAGAAACCAAGCAAGAAAACACATATCTTCACATGTAAAAATTAGAACAACTAAAGAAGTCTTCTCTGAAATAACTGCAAACAAAATACAAAAACCCCTTTCAATCAAGTTAAAGAAAATTTATCCACTTGCCTTGTGCGAAATCCGTGCAATTAAAGTCATCGGAGATGCTGAAAAGAAAGGAAAAGAAGAGGAAAAGAAGGAAGACCAGCCAAAAGAAAAGGCAAAATAATTATCATTAATTCCCTTATTTCTATTAATCAGGTAACTTTTTAAATGAAAAATAGCAAATAATATCATGCCTGCATAGCTCAGGGGTAGAGCATTAGTTTTGTAAACTAAGGGTCGGGGGTTCGACTCCCTCTGCAGGCTTAAGATGCAAAACCTTAAAACCATTGTCCAAGAAATAGTAAAAGAAGCATCTAAATTAAAAGACAAACACACATCAGAGATAAATGCTCCCGTGAATTATGATTGCATTTTCTGCCAAACAAAACAAGAATTCCAAAACTTCAAACGCGAAGCAAAAAAATCGGTAAAATCAAAAAGTTCTTGTGTTTTACCCCACACTAAAGTGTGGGGTTTGTTTGAACTTTTGGATGCTCAGGCAACATTGACATAATAAAGCAAACTCTGACAGACAATTTATTCCAAATATCCTTAGAAACAAATTCAGGAAAACTACAATTGTTAAAAATACGTTTTCCTGATGTAACAAGAAAGGAAAGAGGAGATGCAGACTTCACAATTTCAAATTATGATGAATTCAAAAAAGAATGCCTATCTAAAGGATTTTCATTAATTAAACGTAAAGCTATAGAGCTGATAAAACTTACGGACTCTAAGTTCAAGGTCAGGGTTTATTTTTCAAATCCCTTCCTTGATAAGCAACTTAATCTGAACTAACCAATCCCAAACCCTTCTGTAAAATCAGCAATCATCTTATACCTCTCTAAAAACATCTGCCCTTTCTTAGTAATGCAATACGTCCTGCCCTTATCTTCTCTTTCTCCTTCTTCAATAAAACCCTTCTTCAATAGTTCTGTCAGATATTCGTCCATCATCTGATGAGATAAATTAGATTTATACAAAATATGAGTCGGTTTTATTTTCCCACTCTTCTCTTTGATAACAACTAAGATATCCCTGATTATTTCAAGCCTGCTTCTCTTCTTACCCATTTTTTTGTTTTTGCTTCCTCAAAAAAGGCTTAACCATTAAAACTAAATTAAACAAAATGAATAAGTAACCTATCAGGAACAAGATATGTCCGGCAACAAAATGGATGTGGTTTATAGCGGAGAAAGTAAAATCAACACTGGCTATAAATAAGAAAATAAAAGCAAGCAACATTAAGGCATTATGTTTTCCCCCTTCTTCATAAAATTCCCGACCATAATGATAAATCATATAAAATAACAATAAAGATGAAACAAAATAAAAAGAAATTATTTTCTGTTCAGAAAATACTATAATAAGAAATGACAAGATTACCAATAAGCTATACAACCTATTTCCTTCTCTCCCCATAGTCAAAAACACGAGGGTGACAAGCCCTATTAAGAATAAGAAAACATGTGCATAAACTCCAAGACTCACCAACATCTCGTAATTGTTAAATCTGAAAATTTCCTCCTGGATACTTGCCTTAAATGGAACATACCAATTGACAAAAGCCCATGAAAAATAAGAAAGGGCAATAGCCAGAAATCCATAACCAAATAATTTTATCTCTCTTTCATCACAGAATCGATTTACATAAAAAGCATAAAGGGCGACACCGAGCGTTATTAAACCAAAAAATAACTCCAGCAAAGAGCTAAATCCAAAAAACCACGTCGGTATAAGATAGAATTCAGTCATTAAATTATATCACTTTTTCCCTTTTAAATCTTATGGATTTTAAATCTCGATTTTCTTTTCCTAATCTATTAATAAAGACCTTTCTTAATCATATCAACTAAAAAAGGAGAAACAAAATGAGAAACCAAACAAATCACTTCCGCGCTACACTTGTGCGGCCCACTATCCCCGAAACAGTGGGGAAACCACCACCATAAACTAAACCCAAATAGCTTACATCGGTGAACATTTGTCCGGCGCACGGGCGAACAATTCTTTCTCGCCACCCTCGTCGTTCCGTGCGCTTCATACTCATTTAATGCCTGCCCGCATTTTGACTAAACATCAATAAATTTCGCCTTTCCGCTCGAAACCAATATCTCTGCAACCTTGGAATCTAAATTAACCAATTCTCCCTTCTTAAATGGCCCTACACTATTCCCATTCATATCAACTATCTCTTCAACCTCTTCATTAGTAACAATCATCCGATTAATATCTTCATCCTTCTCACTGACACCTTCCATCATATCTCTCATTTTCCCATCGCCTTCCTCAACAGCTTTTACAAGCTCCTCAAAAAGTTCTTTCTCAAAATCAAGCATATTGCTAAAATCTCTCTTCATTATTCCTGTTTCGGCAGCCACAAAAACCAGATTCAAAATCTTTTTCTTCCTGCGAAGCATTAACTCTCTAAAAATAGCCTTAGAATTCTCAAACTGCTTCTTGGCCCTAAGAACAGAATCAGAAAACATATCTCCGGTCATCTCAAACCCCTCCTTCTTCTCTCTAAAATACTCTCCAACATCCAAAATAAAACTCTTTGTCAATTGTTGCAGTTGATCACTATATTTTTCTTTCCTAAGCGTCTCATATAAATCATTATAACTTAACATACATATCACCAAAATCCCAGCTTTATAATGATTTTTATACTAAAACAAGTTTTCTTGTAACAGTTTTCTACCCATAACCCTTCTACCCTTTTTGCCATCCTTTTCAGTAAACCTTTGACCTTCCTTGCTATTATCATGTGGATAAGTCAAAACAGGCACGGGATCAGATGTATGTCTCTTCAACCTGCTGGATGTTGTATGATCTGCAGTCAAAACCATCCTTGCCTGATTCTTAGGCAGATACCACCTCAAAAACCTGAAAAACTTTTTATCAATAATCTCAATCATCTTAACTTTATCCAAGGGCTTACTATCGTGCCCTGGTAAATCAGTCTCCTTAAAATGGATATAGAAATAATCATACTTTTTGTAATTCTTTCTTAACATCTTTATCGCATTCTTTATTGCCTTATTCAAACCAGAATAAACCTGAGCGTATGCATCTATCCCTTTCATTGTGGGATACTTAAAATCAAAAACATCCATCTTAACCGCTTTTGCAATACCCTTCTCCAAAGGCATATACCCTAAAGCCATCCACTTTCCTTTCAATTTCTTGAATCTGGGAAACTCGTTTCCCGGATCCCTGCAAATAATATAATTAGCAGAAAAAAGCCCTTTTCTCGCCCTCGAACTATTGATATCATTCTTATCCAAAATCTCATGGCTCTGCCTTATAAAACTATTAACCAAATTCGCACTCAATTTACTATCATCTTCTTCATCTAACGGCTCAGAAAAAACCATATTTTTATTTTTATTAATCCTAACACTTCCTTGTGAATAAAATGGATCTGCTCCCGTAATATTATCTGAAAATCCACCCCTAAAGATTAAAACACCTCTATGTTGCAAAGTTGGATGAAATTCAAATTTAAATGGAATTTTAACATTTTGATTTAGCACCTTAGCAAGCGCCCTTGCTTCCTTTGTTGTTAATGTCCTTCCAGCCCTAGAATCTAAAAGGCTCCCTTCATGCAAATCATCAATAGTTGCAAAATTACACCTCAACGCCAAATCTCCCTTGGTCAAATTCAACCCGGCACCAACTGCTTCTAAAGGTCCTCTTGGAGCCATCCTATAATCATAACCTAGCAAACTCACAACAGCACTCGAGGATTCAGGGGCAATCCCTTCTTTAATAGGATAACAATAATCCAACTTTCCCTTTCCAGCCATCTTATCGAGATTAGGCGTTTTAGCGGCCTCTAACGGTGTAACCATTCCAAGTTGTTGACATGGTTGGTCGGCAACACCATCAAGAATCACAAATACTCCTTTCATCACTCTTGAAACCGATTACACTTTATAATCATTATGTATCTAAAATGTATTAATACTCCAGGATGACAACCAAAAACTTCTTAATCCCGCAAAACCCCGTATTAGCATGTTCAAAAATCTAAAGAATAAATTAAAAGGGTTTTTCGGAAAAACCGAAGAGAGTAAGGAAAAGACTGAGAAGAAAGAAGAGAAAAAGATAGAGAAAGCCATAAAAAAAGAAGCTAAGAAAAAAATAAAAACTTCTGAGAAGAAAGAAGAGAAATCCAAGGAAACTACACCTGAGCCAACACCAGAACCAACTGAATCAGAACAAGAACCATCCGAAGAAAAAGAAAAAACAAAATCATCTTTCTTCTCCAAGATAATTAAAGGTACAACAACTCTAAAACAAGAACATTTAGATTCCATATTCGAGCCTCTCGAAATGATACTTTTAGAAAATAATGTTAATTTGTCCACAATAGACAAAATAAAATCTAACTTAGAAAAAGACTTGATAGGCGTAGAAACAAAAAAGGCAGATATTGAAAAAACAATCCGAAAATCTTTGTCAAACTCCATTAAAGAAGTGCTGATAGAGCCTCTTAATCTAATAGAGAAAATAAAAAATAAGAAATTGGAGCCATACACCATCATCTTCTTTGGTATTAATGGCTCGGGAAAAACAACTTCAATTGCCAAACTAGCACACAAATTAAAAAAAGCAGGAATCAAACCAGTCATGGCTGCAGCAGACACTTTCAGAGCAGCATCAATAGAACAACTAAAAATTCACGGAAAGAAGCTCGATATTCCCGTAATTGCACATGATTACAACAGCGACCCTGCAGCAGTTGCTTTTGATGCTAAAGATTACGCAAAGAAACACAAACTAAATTGCGTCTTAATTGACACAGCCGGAAGAATGTACACCAAATCCAATTTAATGAAAGAAATGGAAAAAATAATCCGTGTTTCTAAACCAGACTTAAAAATATTTGTAGCAGAATCTATAACAGGCAACGATGCTACAGAACAAGCCAAAACTTTTAACGAAGCCGTCGGAATTGACGGCACCATACTAACAAAAGCAGACGTTGATGAAAAAGGAGGGGCAGCCCTTTCAATCTCACAGGTAACAGGAAAACCAATCTATTTTTTAGGCACGGGACAAGGATATAATAACCTGGAAGACTTCAAAAAAGACAAAATCATCAAAAACCTTGGTTTAGAATGAAACTCTCATCACAAAAATACAAGCCATACGAAGGTATAGAGAGCATACTAACAAAAACAGAAGTGTAAAAAAATCTAAAATCTATAACAGACTGAACTCTAAAAAACAGCAAAATAGCAAAAACATTCAAATTCAAGAATTTCAAATCTGCCCTATCGTCCATAAACAAAATGAGAAAATAGCAGACAAGCAAGGCCATCATCCTGCCATCCTTCTCTTATACGGAAAATTATACGGAAAAGCAAAAGTTTCTTGGCAAACCCGCTAATTAAATGGCCTGACAATAAATGATTTCATAATGTCCTCAAAAACCCTGGGCTCTAACCCAAAAACTTTAATACACTCATTCTCCTCGAAATCATATGTTAGATAAACTATCCTCTGCATTAAAGAAAACTACAGACAAGATAGCGAACGCCGTCTTTCTGGATAAAAAGCTTGTAGACTCAATAGTAAAAGACCTTCAAAGGTCCTTGATAGAAGCAGATGTAAATGTCTCCTTAGTCCTAGAAATAACTCAAAAAATAAAGAAAGTAGCATTAGATGAAAGAATCTCTGGAATAGAGAAGAAAGAACACGTAATCAAACTCCTTCACGATGAACTTCTAGAAATTTTAGGCAAAGAAAAGGAGATAAAACTAGGTAAAAAAAACACATTCATGATGCTTGGTCTTTATGGTGCTGGAAAGACAACAACAATATCCAAACTAGCACATTATTACAGCAAAAGAGGGAAAAAATTGGTTGCAATCTCCTTAGATGTTCATCGTCCTGCCGCTCAGGATCAATTAGAGCAATTAGGGAAAAAATCTAATTTCACAACATTCACGGACAAAAAAGAGAAAGACCCTATAAAATTATACAAAAAATACCAATCGAAACTAAAAGATTATGATATTGTATTGGTAGATACAGCTGGGAGAGATGCCCTAGATGATGAACTTATTCAAGAGATAAAAGCAATAAATAAGATTGTGAAGCCAACAGAAACATTATTAGTCATGCCTGCAGACATCGGGCAAGCAGCGAGAAAACAAGCATCAACATTCAAGGAAGCTGTTAACATAACAGGAGTTGTCATAACAAGAATGGATTCCACAGCAAAAGCAGGAGGTGCCTTAACAGCATGCTACGAAGCAAAAGTTCCAGTAGTCTTTATAGGAACCGGGGAAAAACCACACGACTTAGAAATATTCGACCCAGAATCATTCCTTTCTAGACTTTTGGGGCTAGGTGATCTTAAATCATTAATGGAAAAAATCAAATCCGTTACAGATGAAAAAAAATTGGCCAAAACAAAAGCCAACATAGAGGAAGGAAAACTAACACTAAGGGATGTTCAAGCTCAATTAGAATCTGCAGAATCTATGGGTGGAATAGACAAAATAATGTCTATGATTCCCGGAATGGGAAAAGCAAAAGAGAAAATTACTGATGCTCAACTAGAACAACAGCAGAAAAAAATTAAAAACTACAAAAATGCAATCAACAGCATGACCCAGGAGGAAATAGAAAATCCTGAAATATTAGAAAAACAAACATCCAGAATCCAAAGAATTGCCAAAGGTTCGGGGACATCAACATCAGATGTCAGATTCTTAATCAAACAATACAAACTCCTCAAGGATTTAATCAAAAACCAGTCTCAATTAGCAGAAGGAAAATTAGATCAAAAGACATTAATGAAAATGGCAAGAAAGCTCGGTAAAAAAGGCATGAGAATCTAGAGAATCTAATAGGAGGATTGTCTAAATTTCTCAAACCAA
>PFOR01000012.1 GCA_002792635.1 Candidatus Pacearchaeota archaeon CG_4_10_14_0_2_um_filter_35_33
TGCAACGGCGGATGGAAGATTCCAGATAAGAGAATCTAACGAAAATAACAACGACAAATCAACATCGTTCTTCGTTTAAAATCAATCGTTTATTTTTTTCTTTTTCTTAATATTTCTGATAAGGGATTTTTCGCTTGTGGCTGTTTGTCAAATAATTTAAGGTCTTTGTAAAAACTTTGATTGCTGTAATTAGGAGGGAGGATTTTACGTTTCTGTTTTAAGTGCCAATCAATCTGGCTTTTCAAATAACCTTGTTTTAGAGGAGGCTGGTTTTTTTTATTCCATTCCTGGCAAATTTCATTTATCTTTTCAGGAGAATATTGGATTGAACGCAAGAAAGTTAATAGGATGAAAAGGCCTCTCTTTCTCCCATCCTTCACACCTTTTAATAATTTTTTAATTGGTGTTGGAAATTGTTCAGAAGTTATATTGGAATAATCCACTTCCTCAAATTTCATCCCTCTGTATTTTTCTTGTGTTATTTTTTCCTCTTGCGTTTCCTTATCCTTCTTCCACTCCAATGCATCAGATAAGAGATGAGAGGCTTCTCCTTTTTTTGATTCTGGATAATAATCCTGGACTTTCACATTTAAAGGATTTGCATCTTTTGGGTTGAAATCTGAAATTTGTTCCTTGGTTAGGACAATTGATGAAAGAGCTGTTTTTTCATGTAAAGAATAAGGCATTCTAAACAGGTGTCTTGGGGCTACCAAGACTAAATCAAGGGCTGCAATTTTTTCAGCGCTTGTTGTTTCTGTTTCTTCAAAGTGTTCTGGATTTTTTTCTGAATCAAGAGAGAGATTGGGATTTTTGGGGTTCTTGCAGGTTTCACAATAATAATAATCCTTTTGCTCTATTACTTCTAAAAATCCTGGGCATGAATCATCAATACATTTTAACTTCCGGCTAGTTAATTTGTAATTCTTTCTTTCAACTTCTGTTTTGCATCTTGGGCAGATGAATTTCACAATTTTGCTTTTTATTGCGGGCCTATGGCAGGAAGTGCAATATCTTTGTAATAGCTCTTCCTTAGAGAGATTCGTTCTTGCTTCTATTGCCTTGAAATTATCAAGAATTTCTGAGGCTTGAAGATTGTAGTCTCTTCTTATATAATACATCAGATATTCAGAGATTGCTCTCGGCCATTCAGGAAACATGTCTTTTGTTTCTTGATCCTGATATTTATCTGGGAAGGATTTAGCCGGAACTATTATATGGAATCCTTTGCTTCCCGAGAATTTTATTCCGTAATTTTTTACACCATGAAACTCGAGGGCGTTTATTATTAAATTGGCTGCAATCTTAGAGCAATCTAGGTACGGGGAGTCAATATCAATTAATAAGTCCCAGGATTTCCTTAGTTCGGACATCTGTTTTGGAGAAAAATCTGAATCCAACTCTAGAGGATTGTGCCAGAGCTCTTCAGATGCATGGAAGGATGTTGCTCCTTTTTTTACAGAGGCCATGATGTCTGAGGGGTATTGCAAGGAATCAGGCCTTTTGCCAAAACTTTGATTATTATAATTCGGAACTACTTCCCTATCTTTTGCAAAATCAAATAGGGCTTGTTGGATTTTTGGATTTGAATAGTAAATGCTGGTTATAGAAAGGATTCTGGATGCCATATATCTGGATAATGCAGGGGATATATATGGTTTGTTGTTCTGGGTATAAAGCGGACCTGTTAAACTGCTCTGCTAATATTCATCCGACAGCAAAATACTTAGTCGGTTGACTATAACAATCCTTAAAAATCCCTGGATTAAAGATATATCATGAAGTTAAAATTAGAGGACCCTAGGCTGTTTGCTAATATAATAGGGATAATTTCTGATTTGGTAACTGAGGTTAGGTTGAAAATTAGTAAGGAGGGTGTTAATTTGGTTGCTGTTGATCCAGCTAGTGTAGCTATGGTTTACTTTAATATTCCCGCAGACCTTTTTTCTACTTTTGAGGCTGAAAAAGAGGAGGTTTTAGGGATTAATTTAGATAATTTAAAGAATGTTTTAAGAAGGTGTGGATTAGGAAGCAAGTTGGTTTTGGAAAAGGGCGATGAAGAAAATATATTAAAATTGAGCATTCAGGACAAAATTAAGAGGGATTTTTCTTTGGCCTTGATAGATGTTGAGGGCGAGGAAAGAGAGATGCCTCAATGGGAATTTGATAGTGTTGTGAAGATGGATTCAGATGCCTTTGTTGATGTCATTGAAGATTGTAAAGTAGTAAGTGATGCTTGCACTTTTATCGCTGAACCGAATAAGTTTGTTGTAGAGGCTAAAGGATTAAATTCTGCCAGGGCGGAATTTTCTAGTGATGAAGTGGAAATTCATTCAGGAAACAGTATTGCAAGATTTTCTTTGGAATATTTGAGCAAATTTGTTAAAGGAGCAAAAGTATCCAATAAAGCTGTCTTGAACTTCTCGGATAACCATCCGATGAGGATTAACTTTCCAACAGGAAATGTAATGTTATCTTTTATTCTTGCGCCAAGAGTTGAACAGGACGATTAATTTTTTGCAATTTATTTTATGGATAAAAGCATTTATAAATAAGTAATACTTTATCACATTAAATATACTTTGTATATTAGATAATACCAAGTAATACAATGGGAAAAGAGAGGATATCGGCGACAATAGATCCTGCAACAAAGAGGGCTATTGATTCTATAATGAAAAAAGGCAATTATCGTAATAAAGCACATTTAATTGAGGAAGCAATCAAAATTCTTATAAAAAAGGAGAAAGGGAGATGAAGGGGGGACAAGTAACAGTTTTTGTAATTGTTGGAATTCTGCTTGTTGCAGCAGTAATTGCGTTCTTTGTTGTTTACCAAAATAGAGCTGTTATTTCGAGTTTTGGAGAGGAGTTTGACCCTGAAAGTTTTGTTAGTAAATGTGTTAGAGATAGTGTGAGAGAGAAAATAGATATCATGATGCCTCAAGGTGGATTTTTGAGCCCTACGGACTATAAGGTTTTTGACGATAGTAATGTTGCTTATATCTGTAAAACCATTAATTATTATGAGCCCTGTGTTGCTCAATATCCTCGTTATATAACCCGGGTTCAGGAAGAGTTGGAATCTGGAATAGAAGATGATGTTGGTAATTGTTTTATTTTACTTGAAGATGAATTGGAAAAAAGAAATTACGATGTGCAGGCTGGAGGATTGTTTGATATAAAGGTTGTGTTAAAACCTGAGATTGTGGATATTGTTGTTTCAAGGAACCTGCAGTTGTCTGGGGGGGACTTTAGTAGAGACTTCAATTCATTTAGGAGCTCGATAAGAAGTCCCCTTTATGATTTAGGTTATGTTGCTAATGAAATTGCGAGACAAGAAGCAAAGTATTGTTACTTTGAATATCTTGGATATTCTTTAATATATAATAATTTTGACATAAGAAAATATTCTTTGAGTGATTCTACTAAGATATATACAGTAGAACATAAACCATCTGGAGAGACAATGAACATAGCAATAAGGGGGTGTGCGATTCCGCCCGGATTTTAAATGACTTTAAAATTAGAAAAAATTATGAGTGGATTTGGAAGAGAAGTTGGAAGAAAATTGGTAAGAAGATGGCTTGTAGAAGGTAGACTACATTATGAACCTAATGGGTTGATTCCCATAAGAAAATTTTTACATAGATACGTTAATGGTAGCTTTGATATATATTCGAGGAAAGAGCTTTTAAGAAGAGAATTGGGTGGTGAACCGGAGGCATTTTATGAAATTTAAAAGAGAGATTTGTTTGTTTGAAATTTTTATATTGGTAATGATGGGGGTTGCTGTTAGTTACTTTATTCACGAAAGTAATAATAGGCAATTTGTTACTGGAGAAAGTGAGGGAATTGTATGGCTTAGAGAGAAAATATTAGGATATTTGTCTAATGGTTTGGTGAGTGCGGAAGAAATTTTGTGGACCTGTCCGGTGGATAATAATAACTCAATTTGTCAGGAATATCCTTATGATACTTGTAATGATGAATGTAGTACCGATTGTATAGAAAATAGAAGGGAAAATACGGAGATTTGCAAACTAGGAACTTGCATTGACCCTAGTGAAGGTACATGTTCTGCTAATGTTCCGCAATTAGCATGTCAGGAGTCCGGAGGAAATTGGTTTGAAAAAGAACCTGCTCAATGTACACCTGGATGTTGTTTAATTGGGGGTAATGCTAACTTCATTACGCAAAACTCCTGTAATGTTTTGATAGACAGATCGGGCATAGAGGGAGAATGGCGGGAAGTGGAAAATGAATTGGAATGTTTGTTAATAGCTGATAATCAGGATGAAGGCGCATGTGTTTTGGACGAGTTGCCGGGAGAAGGTTTCAATTGCGAGTTTGTTACAAAAAGTGAATGTTTGGGAATGGATGGACAATTTTATTCAAACCAGTTGTGTACTAATCCTGAATTAGGAACGATATGTGAGAAAACAGAAGAAACAACTTGTGTTCCTGATAAAGACCAAGTTTATTACAAAGATAGTTGTGGAAATACTGCTAATATCTATGATTATGACAAAAAAAATAATGATGAATATTGGAGTTTTGTTGTTTCCAAGAATGAAAGTTGCTCTTTAGATGGCAATCAAGCCGAATGTGGGAATTGTGATTATTTGCAAGGAAGCGTTTGTGGTGAATGGGTGGAAGATAGTGGAGATGATGAACCATTGTTAGGAGAGTATGTATGCCGAGATTTGTCTTGTATAGATGAATGGGGGCAAGAAAGGAAGAATGGGGAGAGTTGGTGTGCATTTGATTCTAGAATCGGTCCTGATTCATGGCCTAAAGGAGATAATGAAAAAGGAAAAGAGAAGAATGATAGGCGAAGCACAGACTTGCCTGGAAGCAGACACTACAGACAGTTGTGTACAGATGGAGAAGTTAGGACAGACCCCTGTCAAGATTATAGAAATGAAATTTGCGTTGAGAACAGAGATGAAGAAATTGGATTCTCAAGTTCTGCGTGTAGATTAAATACATGGCAGGTTTGTTTAAACACTAATTCAGACAAAGATAGTTTAGATAGATGTGAGAAGAATGCCGATTGCTTTTTGAAAGAGGTTAGAATTGCGGATAAGTTTAAGTTTGATATATGTGCTCCTAAATATCCGGGAGGTCTTAATTTAAGAGAGGAATTTGGAGGAGAGGTTGGAGAAAGTATCTGTGGACTTGCAACACAAACTTGTAAGGTAATTAGAATTAAAAAATTAGGAGGAGATGATTGGATAAATAGGGAGTGTTTGGAAAATAAGTTTGTGGAGGGAATGAATAACCTCTGTACCAGCTTGGGTGATTGTGGCGGTAATGTTAATATTGAAGGTGTTTATACTGATGATGGGTTTAGTGTTAAGGGTGGTGGCAAGAAGAAATTAAGCGATAGTTATATCAGTGTTCTTAAAACTTACGCGGATAAAGATAGATGGAAAGATCAAAAAGCAGAACCTATGTCTGATGAGGAGTTAGCAGCTTTATTTGGCATGACTAAAGCAGAATGGGAAGCATCTAATCAAGGTCTTGGAACTTTAGGAATGATTTCTGGAGGATTAGGGATTGCATTAGTTTATTTAGCGGGAACTAAAGCAGGAGTTGGCATTTTAGCTAAACTCGGGTTGGCTCAATTAGGTGCTTGGCACCCTCCATTGTTGGAAGCTGTGGGTCCTGAACTTAGTGCTACTGGAGGAGCTTTAGCGGGAGCGTTGATAGGAGTAGCCATTACAGCCTATTTAATTGATGTTCTAGGTATTGGTGCTGGGCTTCCTCAGGCTGTTGTTTATGGATTGGTTGCTATGGGTGCTTACGCAGGGGCATGGGCAGGGTTAGAATTATTAGGTGCTAACCTATGGGGTGACTTTTTCGCGTTAGGACCATATGTGTTATTTATTTTAATTATAATTATAATTATATTCGCTTTATTTGGAATTGGAGATACAGATACATGGAAGGTGACATATACTTGTAGACCATGGCAACCTCCTTTAGGCGGTGATGATTGTAGTAAGTGTGGTGATGGTTTGCCTTGTTCAGAATATAAGTGTCAGAGTCTTGGACAAACTTGTGAATTTGTGAATGAAGGAACTGGGGAAGAAGAGTGTGTTAACATTGCTCCAAATGATGCGACCCCTCCTCAGATAAGTCCTAATTATGATGTTATTGAAGAGCCGTTTGAATATGCTGATGTTCAAAATAACGGATTTAAAGTAGTGCATAATGAATTAGAATGTATCCCTGCTTATACATTAGTGCAGTTAGGAGTTAGTTTAAATGAATATGGGCAATGTAAATATGATGTTGACAGAAATGTAGGGTTTGAAGATATGGAATTTTGGTTTGGTGGAAGGAGTTTGTTCAAGGAGGACCATAGTATGGCCTTATTGTTGCCAAGTTTAGAGAGTTTGGGCGTTTATGGTGTTGACCCTGATAGGAGGGCTGATTTCAATATGTATATGAAGTGTAGGGATGGCTCAGGAAATGTAAATGAAGCGGATTATAATATACAGTTCTGTATTTCGCCTGAGAATGATTTAACTCCCCCAATATTAAGTAAATTTAATCCTTCTAGTCCGGCATATGCAAACATAAATGCAACTGAAAAAGATGTTAGTTTTTATACCAATGAGCCTGCTGAGTGTAGGTGGGATTCCAGCGATATAAGTTATGATGATATGATTAACGAAGTTAATTGTATAAATGGTATCAATGAAGGCACATTGTTTGGATGGGCTTGTAATACTAGTTTAACAATAACTGAAGATGAAAACGACTATTATTTTAGATGTGAGGATAAACCTTGGGAATCTGAAGATAGGAATGCGAACCAACAAGGAACATTATATGAAATAACAAGGACTTTAAATCCCTTAGTGATAGATAAAATTAGGACTGATCCCGAAGCAGTTAATGGAGTCATTGTTTCTGGGACTATAACTGCTGAAGTTGAATTGATTGTTGAAATCTCTGGGGGTGCTCCTGGGGCCGTTGAATGTTGGTGGGGAGATGAAGGAAAACTGATTGACAAGTTTAGAACAAATGATGATATAACTCATACATACAATTTTGCTTATTTAACTGAAGGGGATTACCATAGGGAAATAAGTTGTTGGGATATTGCGGATAATAGAGCCGAAAGCGAGATAGACTTTAGAGTTGAATTGGATACCCAAGGTCCTGCAATTACAAGAGTCTATGATAGAAATAATAAATTAAATGTGATAACCAATGAAAATTCTGAATGTAGTTATAGTCATAATAGTTGTAGTTTCATATTTGGAGGAGAAAATGTGTTTGAGATGATTGGAGATGGATTGAGACATACAGCAGACTTTGATGAGACTCTGAATTATTATGTCAAATGTAAGGATGATTTCAACAATGTTGGACAGTGCCTGACTATTAGGGCGGGATATTAGAAAGGATTATAAAGAAAATTCTTCTTCTTACCTTGTGGATAAAATGAGAATCTTTGATTCTCAGTCATAAATTTTTCAAAAAAATGGAAAGAAAAATTGATAAAAGAGGGCAGATAGCAATATTTGTTGTTGTTGCTGTTGTGATAGTTGGAGTTATTGTTGCTATCTTTCTATTTCCACAGATTAATGTGTTTGCGGGAGAAGTTGATCCGAGTTCTTATTTGAAAGATTGCATGGAGCAAGACACTACAGAAACGATGGAGTTGCTTGCTAGTCAGGGAGGTTATTTAAATCCTGAAAATTATGTTTTGTATCAAGATAATAAGTTTACATACTTATGTTACTCTTCTGAGAACTATAAAACGTGCACGGTGCAACAACCTTTGATAAAGGCTAATTTTGAAAAGGAATTGAAAGCACAGATTGAACCTAGGGCAAGACAATGTGTAAGGGACTTGGAAGAACAGTATAAAAAAAGGGGATATGAAGTTGAATCAAGCTCTGGGGAGTTAAATGTAAGTTTTGTTCCGGGAAGGCTTGTTTTGAGTTTTTTGAGCCCTATGACAATTAGAAAAGAAGGTGTGCAGACATTCAGACAATTTACAACGTCTCTGGATACTGAAATGTATGATTTGTTGATGACTGCCTCAAGTATAATTGACTTTGAATCTACTTTAGGAGATACAGATACATTATTATATATACAATATTATCCAGATTTGACTATAGATAAACTAAAAAGGGATGGAGACACATTATACATATTGGGTAATGTCCTAACTGAGGAAGAATTTAAGTTCGCCTCGCGAAGCCTTGTTTGGCCTCCTGGTTATGGCTTAGAAGAAATATGAGAAAAGAAATGATAATATTTGTATTGATTATTGGTTTTACCTTAGCTACCGGTTTGAGCAATGTATCTGCCCAGAATACTATATGCTGTGAAAAAACGAATTCTGGCGCTTATTGTCAAAACGTGCCTGCTGAGGAATGTGACCCTGGGTATAGGCAAGTGCCAACTAGTTGTGATGCTACCTCTTTCTGTCAGGAAGGAACTTGTTATGACTCCACTGAAGGAACGTGTGCTGATAATACCCCTCAGTTGGTGTGTAATCAGAATGGAGGAGTTTGGAGTTTAGAAAGCCCCCCTCAATGTGGATTAGGATGTTGTACTTTGGGTGACCAGGCTGCTTTTGTTACGTTAGTAAGATGTAAAAGACTTTCTTCTTTCTTAGGTTTACAGACAGATTATAATCAGAATATAAATAATGAATTAGAATGTATTGCATCTGTTCAAGGACAGGAAAAGGGAGCTTGTGTTTTTGAAACAGACTTTGAGAGAGATTGTGATTTTACAACAAAAGAAGAGTGCAATTTAAGAGGTGATGGTGAGTTTTATTCAGGAACTTTATGTTCAGCCGAAGAGTTAGGAACTATTTGTGGGCCTACAACAGAGACAATGTGTGCTCCAGGGAAAGATGAAGTTTACTTTAAAGACACTTGTGGAAATCCAGGAAATATCTATGATGCAACAAAAGTTGAAGACCAAGAATATTGGACTAATGTAAAAAGAAAAGATGAAAGTTGTGGTTTTGGGCAAGGAAATGCAAATAATAGAGACTGCGGGAATTGTGATTATTTAGAAGGAAGTTTTTGCAGAGATGAAAATTCTGCAGGCACGAGTCCAAGATATGGTGACTATATTTGTGCAGATTTAAATTGTATAGATGAAAGTGGTCAAGAAAGAAATCATGGAGAGAGTTGGTGTATTAGTGATGATAAGGGTGGTAATGGGCAGGATAGAGTGGGAAGCAGATTCTTCAGATATTTGTGTATTAATGGGGAAGTTGTTTCCGAGCCTTGTGCTGACTTTAGAAATGAAGTTTGTATAGAGGAAGTTGTTGAAACATCTGGAGGAGAATTTTCGCAGGCAGCATGCAGAGTTAATAGATGGCAAGATTGTTTAGCTCAAACAGAAGAGGATGATTGTTTGAATACCGATAGAAGAGATTGCTATTGGAATGATAAAGCGATTTTTGCAAGTAATAAAGGTAGGGGTGTTTGTTTACCTGTCACATCTCCGGGATTAGAATTTTGGAATTCCGAGGAATCTCAAGGTATTTGTGCTCAAGCAAATGTAGAATGTGTTGTGACATTTGAAAAGGGGTTGTTTGGAGGAGAGGAGTGCAAGGATAACTGTGAATGTATAGAAGAAGGTTGGATTGAAAGGCAAGGAGAAGTGTGCACTGCAATTGGTGATTGTGGATATAATGTGAACTGGGCTGGAGATGAAGGGTATAAGAAAGGATATGAATATAGAATCAACGGAAAACTTCAGAAGAATAGATAGAAACCTTTAATTAAGATTTTTTTCTTTAATAGACATGAATGAAAGAGGGCAATCACAGTTTTTATCAATAGGGATCTTATTTTCTATAATCTTGATTATTGCGATAGTAGGAATTAGCATTTATGTCATAACCAAATTTGTAAATATTGGAGATTGTGCAAATGTTGAAGTTTTTAAAGATGATTTCCAGAGATCTATGAATCGAGCATGGTCCTCTGAAATTGTAAGGGACACTTATGTCGGAAGTCTGCCTTCAGGGATTGAAGCTATTTGTTTAGGCGAGGGAACAGGAAGTGGGATTAAATATGGGGAGCTGAAAGATTATCAGAGGTGGGGAAATAACAATTTATTTTTCTATCCGCCTGAAGAATCATGTGATGATGTGGCTACGGAGATTGAACATATTGAGTTTGATTTTTCATGGCATTGTTTTGATGTTGTTAATCGGGAAGTTAGGATTCCTTATGAAAAAGGAAGCTTTGATGACCTAGTTAAGATAACTAGGACTCCTGAGTCGGATGAAGCGGAAAATGGATAAGAAAGGTTTTGAGTTTAGTTTTTCATGGTTATTTGCCATAATAGTTGGAGCAGTGATTATATTTATTGCAATATACTTTACAACAGGTGTTATAAAAACCAATCAATATCAGGCCGGCACCCAAACAGCTGTTGAACTAGAGAATTTATTGAATCCGGTTGAGACTAATCTAGAAGAAGGCAAATTAATTAAGATAAATTTTGGGGATGAAACTAGAATCTATAATGATTGTAGAAACATAGGTGATTTTGGTAATCAGGTTATAAGTACATCCACAAGAAGTAGAATTGGGGAGGAATGGCCTGGGCCTGGGGGAAGGATTACTTCGAAAAACAAGTACGTCTTTTCTGAGGATATAGTTCAGGGAAGGGAGGTTTATGTTTTTGCAAAGCCGTTTGAGATGCCGTATAAGGTTGCTGATATCCTTATGATTTATACAGGAAACTATTGTTTTGTTAATCCTCCTGGTTCAATAGAGGATGAAGTAAGTGATTTGAGTTTGCCTGGAATTAATGTTACTGGAAGTAAAACTGGATGTCCTGAGGGGAGCAAGGTGGTTTGTTTCTTTTCCGATAATTGCGATATTAATGTTGGAGAATCCGGAGCAAGAGATGTTTATCTAAATGATGGGTTGATTTATGCTGAAATTTTTTCCGATGATGATTTATATGAATGTCAGTTACAAAGGTTGATGAAGAGGGGTGCTAACCTTGCAGAGGTTTATGCTGATAAGGCTGACTATTTAGAATTTCAAGGATGTGGGACCAGGTTATCTGGGAGTCTGAGAGAATTTTCCAGATTGCTGAGGGATGATTATGAAAGCTCTTCTGACTTAAGGGCTGTTGAATTAAAGTCTGAGGCATTGGAGGATAAAAATGAATTGCTCAATTGTAAACTATTCTAGAGGGCAGATAAAGATACAACAGATGGCGTTTGTATTAGTGGCAATAATGATATTTTTTGGAATAGTTCTATTGTTTTATCTTTCAATAAGCGTTGGTAATTTGCAGAATATCGGGGAAACATTGAGGGAAGAAGAGGCAAAAGAGGTTGTCAGGAAGTTGGCAGGAAGTCCTGAATTTTCATGGGATATTGAAGATTGTTCTTCTTGTATCGATATGGATAAAGTGTTTGCCTTGAAGGGAAACGAGAAATATGACGATTTTTGGGATGTACCTTTTTTGAGAGTTGAAAAAACTTATCCTTTTGCAGATAATGAGTGCACTAAGCAGAATTACCCTGATTGTGGTTCAATAACCTTGATTGAAACTGAAAATTTTGTTTCTAATTCAGCATTCGTAGCCCTTTGCAGGTATGATGGAGAGCTTGGAAATAAATGTGATTTAGGTAAGATTTACCTGGGATTTAAGACAGATGAATAGGAAAGGTCAGGAAGAAATAATAGGTTTTGTACTGATTATGGTTGTTGTAGCCGTAGTTGCACTCATTCTGCTTGGGTTAAGCGTTAGAAATCAAAATACAGGGACTAGAGAGAGCAATGAATTATATCAATTTTTGCAGAGTTCATCTGAATTTACCACAGATTGCAAGATAAGGAGCACTGAATATGCTCGTATCCAGGATTTGTTTGGCTTGTGCTTGGATAATGGGGCTTGCCTAAATGGCTTAGATTCATGTGATGTTCTTCTAAAAGATATGAGGGGTCTTATAGATGCTAGTTGGAACATAGGAAATGAAAGTCAAGTTAGAGGATACCTTTTCGTTTCATCCTATGAGGCTGGTGTTGAGGCAAGTCTGGAAGAAATAATAAGGTTAGAAGAGGGGGATTGTGCTGGAGCAAGAGTGGGCTCGAGTTATCTAATACCTGAATTTCCTGGAAGAATAGCCAATATATTCCATGTGTGCTATTAAATCTTTATTTCTATGTTTATTGAATCCACAGCCAACACAGGTCTCAGTCTGGATCTGTTACCTTCTCTTTCAGATACGAAATCTATGAATCCAAACCTTGAAAGAAGGGTCAAATCATCACGTACTGACTTGAAATCTCTCTGCAAAATCTTTGCCAAATCATAAATAGACTTTGGCTTTTTGTTTTTTATCACATTAAGGACTCTTGCCTTCTCATTTGACAGCAATCTTCTCAATGCTGTAAGGCCTTCAAAGTCATAATCCTTTTTTGAAGATGAAAATCGTTTCAGCATTGTCTTAAACCTTCCGGAATCGTCGACAATTGTTATCTGTCTTACCTTAGTTTTTGATGCCATTTTATCTAGTGGGTTTTTTCAAACACATATGTATATAATATCTTTCATATTTATATGTTTCTATTTCTAATATATTGTATAAAATACCCCCTATTGTGAAATTGGGTAAAAGTATTGAAATGAGATATATTTTAGAAAAGGTGTTGTACTTTTTAGTAGTTTCATAAGCTTTATAAAGAAATTTTGTAGGAATAAATGGTTTCTATATAGTGCGTATAGCGTATATGGAAAGCTTTTTAAACAAAAATTAAGATTCTAGTATAACTCTCATCGAGAGTGCCTGTTATAATCACTCCCTATGGGGTGGTACGTCGAAAGGCGGGCGGGCGAGTTGCTTTAGAATGCAACTTCCTCAAGGAGGGGCTCTGCGGAGCTGCTAAAAGAGGATAGATGAAAGGAGGTTAAAAAATATATGAAATTTGACTATAAAAAGATTGCATCTGCTGCATCTTCGGTAGCCTTGATTGCTTCTACAGTGGCATTTGCTGCTGCAGCTTATCCTGCACCTTTCGTGGAGAATGGAGCTGCTAATGTTGCGGTCGTATATGGAAGTGGTGCTAGCTTGGATTTGCCTGCTGTAACCAACATCCAGACAAGTTTGTCTAATGCTTTGGCTGACCAGGGGGGTTCAAGCGGATCTACAGGAATTGGCGGAGACTTTGTCCAACTAGACAAGTCTAGTGATAAACTAAACCTTGGAGATGCCATGAATGGTCCATTCGGCTCTACGGTAGACGATGAAGACTTAACAGAAGTTCTTGCAGACGGCACGTATACAGCGGACGATAATGATGAGTTCGACTACGAGCAAAAGATTACTCTTGGTTCTACTAAGTTAACGCATTTCAGAAACTCTGATTATGAGAACCTTGTGGGGCTTAGTGAAAGAACACCTACCATAGGTTTCAAGTTAAGCTCTAACACATTGGCTCTCAACTATACTCTTGAATTCATAGATGAACCTGAGACTGATGTTGTAAGTGGTGACTTAGAGGATATTGAAGGAAGTGATATACCTTTGTTCGGAAGAACGTGGTATGTTTCTGATGCTAAGAACGGAACCGACACCGTTGGTAGCGGTGGTGTCTTTGGCAAATTCACTCTTTTAGACTCTGGTGTCAAGAGTATTGTTGCTGAAGGAGAACAGGCTGTTGTTACTGCAGGCGGAAAGACGTATGAAGTCGCAATCAGCTTTGTTGATAGTTCTGAAGTAGTTCTAGATGTTAACGGTGAGCTTACAAACTCTCTTAATGAAGGAGAGACTTACAAGCTTAGCGATGGCTCTTATGTTGGTATAAGAGATATATTAACGCAGGATTACCAGGGCGGTATAAAGAAGGTTGACTTCAGTATCGGTAACGGTAAGCTTGAGCTTAGTTCTGGAAGCAACGTCAAGATAAACGACGTAGATGTACAAGGTGTTAAGGCGTGGGTTCACAGAGGAACCGCTGACGGCAGTACCCAGAAAATTGACAAGATTGTCGTTGAATGGATAACAGATGATGAAGAATTCATCACTCCTGAGACAGATCTTGAAATGCCTGGATTTGGTGGAGTTAAATTCACCATGAATGATTTCGTCAGACCTGAAGAAGAAATGATTACCATTGAAAATGATGGTGATACTAGTATTCAGATTACTGTCCCTATAAAGGACGGTGATGCTTCATTCAACTTGCTTTTCAGTGACGCTACAACCGGTAACTTTAGTGGTGTTGGAAAAGCAGCTGATGAAAGGCTTGCTGGTTCTGGGGACAACAACCTTCAGTTTATAGATAAACTTGGGGGAAGCGACTACCACGAATGGTTTGTTGCAACTTATAACACTACAAACGATGCAGAATCTTACTTGCTAAAAGCGTCTGTTACTGAAACAACATCCAGAAACGAAACCACAATTACTAATGCTGTTACTGGGCAGACTGTATGTGATGGAAAGACGGTTAATGATAAATGTGACTTTGGAGATATTTCGTTAACAATTAACGAAATTTACAAGTCCGGTAATGATGAGTGGGTAAACTTTACCGCTGGAAGTAATGTGAACTTCAACACGATTTTCACTAAAGGCGGATTGAAGATTTACTTGCCATACAACCTTACTAATGAAGGAGTGACCGAGACAACCAAAGGAGCAATTAACCTATCTGGTCTTGCTATAACTGCAGGTCATGGTGTTCAAGACTATTACTTGTTCTGGGATGAAGAAGACAAGGATGACAATAAAGCTAGCGGATTTTTAGGTGTTAACTTGACAATTGATGATAATTCTGATAAGGAGTTACAGGTTAGCCAAATTGAGCTTGCTGGTTCTGGAGGAGGTAATGGTTTGGAAGTTGGTGATAGCAGTAACACCTTTGAGGCTTACAGCATATCGGATATTGCTACAAGATGGCTTCACTACACCAACGGAGATCAGGACTATGTAGAAATCTACTATCCTGCAGGAAACGATGGAGACTCTGAATCCTATACAGAGTTATTCTTGAGTTCATCTGACACTACGTTTACGAGTTCAAGCAACCTTGGAGATGTTATCTTTACAGACTCAGAGATTGACTCAGCATCAACCAGGAACTTAATTGTTGTTGGAGGAAGCTGTGTTAACAGTGTTGCTGCAGATTTGCTTGGTAGTACGAACCCTGTCTGTGGAAGTGCATTCGAATCTCTTACAGGTGTTGGACCTGGCAGTTTCTTAATCCAGACATTCGGTGATGTATATTCAACCGGAAAAGTTGCTACACTTGTTGCTGGATATGAGGCTGGAGATACTGCAAACGCTGCTACATTCTTGACTACTGAGGAAGTAATGACAGATGACGATAAGAAGTACGTGGGTGAAACTGGAAGCAGTGCAACCCTAGTCTCTGGCTAAACAAGCAAACTTTTTTCTTTTTTTTCTTTTTTTCTTTTTCATTAATTTTTTAAATGGGCATTATTTGTAACTAGGATGAAGAAAATAATTTCGAAGGAAGATTTAGAAAAGAAAAAAAGCCGAAGTAAAATGATTGGGGGCGTGATTTTAATTGCTCTTCTTTTATTCAGTAGTTTGGGTTATGCATTTTATTCATCATCAGGCTCTCAAAGCTCTTCTGATGATAATCAAGATAATGGGATTGAACAAGGAAGTTTCGTTAATGGGAGATGGTATTACTTAGTTTCCGGGAACGACCATTTATTCCAGACTTATCTGGAACTAGCAAGAAAGTCTGAAGTTAATTTAGATAAAAGTGTTAATGATTTTTCTGGGGCATTGTATGTTGACGCAGATGAGACTAGTTTTGCAGAAATAAAAGGCAATTTAGGGTATTATATTGGTAATATCCGGCGGGCTTGTTATGGCGGATGCGATGAAGATTATCCTGAAAAGACTTGTTCGGATAATTTGATTGTTGTGTCTGAGTCTGAAAATGAAAGGGTTTATGAGGAGGAAAATTGCATTTTTATCGAGGGAAGCATGAATTCTGTAGATGCCTTTTTGTATAAGATTTTAGGACTATATTAGACACTAGAAATATTTAAAAATCAAAAACTTGATAGATGAGACATGGAAGGAAAAAAGGATAATGCTGAGAGAAATTTAGAAAAGAGTTTGATTAGAGTGATTGCCTTTGTGATTTTTTTGGCATTTGTTTTCTTTGCTGCAGGCAAGGTATTTCAAGAAATGAATAAAGTTGAATATGAAGGTATTGAATTTACAAGAGAAAACGTCGGTAATACGGGACTTTTCAAATATTCTTATTATATTTCTGGAATTACTGGAAATATTGTGAATTACAATTTATATTTAAAAACAGATCCTAGAATAAACGAGATAGAAATCGAAAAAGGGGATGAAATTCTGTTTCCTAAGGGCAAGGCTGCATATGTTAGCGCAACAACTTCTGAACTAGATGATTGTCAGAATAGTACTGCTGCAATTGCAACACTGGCAGGATTCCTACATGGTAACCAGGTTTTGGTTAGGGGTGCTTCAAATAACTTTTTTGAGGCTAATAAGGGAGATTATGATTATATAACGTGTGATAATAAACCTGATAGGGCTGTAGTAGAATTTGTAAGAGGATCTGATACTAGAATTGATGTTAATGGTTTATGTTATAAAATTACTGTTGGTCCTCAATGTGATATCTGGCAGGCTGTTGAGAAGTTTGAGTTAGAAACAGTAATAGACGGAAGGAATCGTTAGTTCTTTCTTCTAGAATGGGTTATTAAGTAAAGCAGAACAAGGACTAATGCTATGGCTAGGATAATTAAAGTGATATTGCTTTCTATTCCCTTGTAATTTTCCCCGAAAATCATTCCAATCCATATCAATATTGCAGACCATATTCCTGCTCCGAGGCCTGTGAATATTATGAATTTGGAGAGATTCATTTTAGAAAATCCTGCAGGGAGGGATATTATTTGTCTTATTGTGGGAATTAATCTTCCGATGAATGTTGTTATTCCTCCATGTTTTTCAAAATAAGAATCTGCTCTTTCAAGTTGCTCTTTCTTGAGTAAAAAGAATTTCCCATATTTATTTATTAGAAAATTTATGGTTCTTCTCCCTAAAAAGAAGGCCAAATAGTAATTTACCAGTGCTCCTGCTATGCTTCCTAGAGTTGCCGCCATAAGGACCCAGAAGAAAGATAATTGCCCTTTTTGAACTAATAGACCTTGTGGAATTAATAATAATTCACTAGGCAAGGGAATAAAAGAGCTCTCAATTAACATCCAAATAAAAGTGCCGATATACCCAACTGAAAGAGAAAAATCAAGTAATGAGTTAAATAACTGGGCTATTATCTCAGATGACATTTTCTTTTGGCTTTCTTATTTCCTGGTATATTGTCCTTATGTCTGTATATATTGGTATGGTTTTTATCCTGAATATTAATACATTTGTAAACCATATTATTATGACCATTAAAGTGCTTCCAAAATACCAAGTTAATTGGTGCGTAAGATCGAAGTAATTGTATCCGACAGGGACTAAATTGGCAAAGACCACTATTCTTGTTATGTTTAGGATTAAAAACAGCAAGAACATAAATGCCAATGAACCCAATCTTTTCAGAATTTTCATAGGGGCTGTTAGATTTAGGATTGTTAATAGGTAATACGCTGAACCTGCAACACATGCTGGAATAATATGAGCCACATAACCCTTGAAGTATATTGCAGGTATTGGGGCTGTAGATATGAAGAATACCGGATCAAACAGCTTTGTTAGGAAATAATATACCGGATAGATTGTGAGGGGTGTAAAGATTATATAAAAAATAGCAAGATTTCCTAGACCTAAAAGAATCAGAACAAGATACCTTAAGATGAGTTCAATCACGCCTTTTTTATCCATCAATAATTAAATGTTGAATAGTTTAAAAATGGTTGCCTATAATTAATGTCTTGTGATTCTAACTGCAACGATTATAATTAATATAATCAAAATCACATTTATCAGTACCAAGAGCCAGACGAATCCGCTTTCGCCAAGGTTGCCTATTGAAAGACCTGTAAAGAATCCTCCATTAGTGCTTTCTCCTTCTATCGTAACCTGGACATCTCTTGTTTCGATGTTTTGACCTGATATGGTTTGGATTGTGAATGTTTGGTCTCCCGATGCATCCTCTTCTACGCTGAAGACTATTTCAACCTTATCACTCTCTCCTGGACCTAATGTTAAGGCAGTATCTGAGATAGACACTAAACTAGCCCATGATTGATAGTTTGCTAAATCAACAACGAATAAGGCTTCTTCTGCTCCAAGGTTTGTTATCTGTGCTATGACTGTGAAATCCTCTCCGGGCATAGCATCTGAACTCTGCGTTACGCTGATTAACGCATTACCTTTGTCTCCACCATCCGAATCTCCTGTGTATCCAGCACATGAAATAACATCAAAGTAAACATTCCATCTATCTTGGGATCTTGTTTCGTAAATTCCGTTGTTATATTCATATTCTGTATAGAACTGAAGTGAATATCTATCTGGCTTTATGTTGGTTGGAAGCTCGAATGAAAACTGGAAGTTTTCATCTTCTCCTTCATCAAAATCATTCGTGATTTCAAACTCTTCGTCAATTCCAAGTTGCTCATTTTGCAAGATTATTCTAACTCTTTCTTGTATTTCATCTCCAATGTTAAATACTGTGAAATCTCCAGAAAGGACTTCTCCACAAATCAAGTCTGTGTTGTCCAGCATTATATCGTCAACAATTATGAATCTTTCCACATCCCCTTCAAATCTTACATCGATTCCTCCTGATTCTTCTTCTTCAACACATAGTTCATCTTCGTCCCCATCATCATATGCTTTAACAACAAGCCTGTAGTCTCCTGCATCAAAATCTGGTGGAACTCTGAATTTGAATGTTGCGGTTTCAGTATCATCTTCATTTATTCTTCCTAGGTCTATCTTCTCATCTCCGCTTTCAAAATCTAAATCGTCAGCGACATTCTTTCCGTCAGGGTCGAAAAATCCAAGCTCGACAACTATATCTCTCAAATCATCATTATCCATTAGGTTGTCAACATCAATTTCTACTTCGATTTCGTCTCCAAGAACCCAAACATCATCTTCGCTATCGTCTGAATCTCCTCTGTTGGAAATGTCATCAATTGTGACGCTCATGTTGCTTGTTCCAATTATTCCTGCATCACAGAATGAACCCGTTACAGCCATAACGATTGTGTCCTTAGTATTATCTTCTGCCTTTGCCTCTATTGTTACAGATTTACCGCCGAATCCTACATTCACTCCTAAATCTATAGGGGTTACTGTAATCGGTTTAGATTGTCCAGCAGTCAATGCGAACTCATCATCTGAGAATTCTACTTCGAAATCACCTGAAAGTCTTGTTAATTGAACGTTTGTGAAGTCTACGTTTCCTAGGTTCTCAACTTCAATAACACCATCTTGATTTTCTGTTATCTCGGTGATAAGTGTTATTTCAAGGTCTGGCTCGTTTGTAATTTCGATTTCAGATAATTCTAATGAAACTGTTCTGTTTCCATCTTCATTTGTACTTAGATAGATTGTTAGTGCAATGTTTCCATTCTTGTGCTCTGGAAACGTGAATGTTGTTGTAATTTCCTCATCATCTGAAGGGAGAATACTTTCAAGTGTTGGTTCGTCCCATGTCATTCCAGGTAATGTGGATTCAAACTCCCAAACTAGTCCTGTTCTTTCCAGGCAGTTTCCTCCACCATTAGCTATTTTGAATGTAACATCGAAATCACCTTGATTGTGAGAAACTGATTCTGGAACCGAAACCTCTTCCAATGTTATACATTGAGCATTAACAGCTCCTGAAAAAACTACTGCGAATGTTAGTAAAGTCAAAACGCTTAACACGAACTTTATGCTCTTCATGATGTAACTCTGGAATTACAATGGTATTTAAACTTTTCTATTTTTGAAAACATATATATTTTACTTAAAAAAGAAGTTAGATAGGTTTATATAAATAATAGGACTGGTGTTGTTATGGCCATAAGAGCAAAAGAAAATTTGGTTGGTGCATGGGCTTTTTTGATAGGAGTTGTTCTAGCGATAGGTGCGGGAATATTAAGTTTTGGAAGCCTTCATCCAATAATTCTTGGTATTTTAATTATATTAGGATTGGTTGTGGGGATTAGTTTTATTAGTGTTTCCGATAAGGATGTCAACGCGTTTCTTATGGCTGCAGTTTCATTGGTGATTGTTAGTTTTGCAGGCATAAGTGGGCTGGGTTCTATTGAATTTGGAGTGATTCCTATAGGAAGATATGTTAGTTCGACATTGGGTGCTTTGTTAGTTATGCTTGTTCCAGCAACAATAATTGTATCAATTAAGAGTATGTTTTCAATAGCTCAAAGATAATCAGTAGAAACTCATATCGTCTTTTTTAGCGTGTTTTACAGGAGCCTTGTGTATCTCAGCGAAGTTTGGTGTAGCAATTATGGTGTGTTCACCAAATCCTGCAATTGAACCTTCCAATGCTTCGACTGTTTTCTTAATCTTGGAAACTGCCCTCTTGAGTTCTATAACATCTTTTGTCTTCATTGGTTTAATATCAACAATTGCAATTGTGTAGCCCTCTCTGAGAGCGTTAAGGATTTCATTAACATCATCAAATTGTTTTAATGTAAAGGGTTTTACAAGAATTTTACTCTTACTATCTGTTTGTTGGTCGAGATCAATTTCGATATAATCTTCTTCACCCCTGTCCTTCCCCATTAATTTTCTGAAATCAAATGCCATGATGTAAATGGGATAGGGCAGTATATAAATATTATCGTATTTCTGTATATCGGTTAACGATTATTTCTTGTCCTTTTCTATCTCTTTCCTGATTTTTTCAGCGTTGGAAGAAACCAGAGATTCTTGTTTTTCTATGGATGAAATTCTCATTTCTAATAGCTTCTTCTTTTCCTCTAATTCCTTAACTGTTTTCTCTTTATCGGCTTTAATCATTATAGTTCCAGTCATTTTGTATATGTCAGATGAGGAGTTCTTTATTTCGTTCAAGGCATTTTCTGCCTCATTTAACTCCATTTGAAACGCCTGTCTTTGCATAGAAAAGTTTTGCAAGTTTCTTTCTAAAACTTGGAGCTCTTGAATTTTTTCTTGGTCCATTTTAGATTGCTTTAATCTTCACCACATGTTTTCTTGGTTTGAAAAAAATCTTAGAATTACAGTTAGGGCATAAAAATCTCTTTTCTAGAATCTTGCTTGTGATTGTTTTTCCACAATGGAAGCATTTGTACTGTGCCATGTTTTATCTGGGAATTTAGGGTTTTTAAATCTATTTCTTCAAACTATATGCGGGGCCTGCGAATTTCTTTCCACACTTCTTACAGTGCCAGATTCCTGAAGCTACCCTCTTTACGCCGGGTTTCTTGCAATAAGGACAGGTTTGCTTTTTCCTTTGAGCATCTTCGATTACATTGAGTCTTTTTCTGACTCTTGTTCCATATCCTGTGCCAAATCGGCCTGCGTGTCTTGCTTTTTTTGTTTTTACCATGTTAAATGGGGATGCCCGGATTTGAACCGGGGTCGCCGGCTCCCAAAGCCGGAAGCTTACCAGGCTGGCCCACATCCCCGTGCAGATTTTAAATTTTATAGGTTTTTAAGCCTATTTCTTTTTCTTTTCCGCGGGTTTTTCCTCTGCTTTCTTTGCAGAGCTTTCAGGGGTTGTAGTAGTCGCAGTCTTTTCAGCTTCCTCAGCAGCCTTAGCTTCTTCAGCGGCCTTCTTCTCTTTCTCTTGCTTCGATTTAATCTCGGCGAACTGAGATTCCAAAGATTTCCTTTTCTCTTCGGAGGGTTGAGTCTTTTCTTCCTTAATCTCGGCGTCATATTTTCCAGAATTGATGTCTTGAATAATCTCAACAGGATCTTTGCCGTCTACTAATACTCCAAGAGATTTACATGAACCGACACATAACTTTAGGGCAGCTTTCAAATCTTTTGCTAGCATTCCAGGCATTTTCGTTTTTGCTACTCCAATCAATTGTTCGACAGATATAATTCCTGCAAAAATCTTTCCGGCTTCTCCTGATGCTTTTTCCAATTTCAGTTCTTTTTTAATCAATTCAGATACTGGGGGAGATGAAACTTTTATTGTGAAATCTTTCGTCTTTGGATTTACATTCAATTCTACAGGAACTTTAACGCCCTTGAAAGATGCTGTTGCTTCGTTAACATCTTGGATTACCTTTCCAATGTTGATTCCCATTGGCCCCAACTGCTGAGCTACTGCTGGACCGGGCTTCATGTTCCCACCATCGACAATCATCTTAATTTTCGGCATCTTCTTCCTCCTCATCTTTTTCACGCCTTATAACTCTTATGTTGTCCATCTTGACTGTTACAGGGATAGGAACTGCTGCTCCAAGAAGGGAGACAACAACTTCTCCTTTCTTTTTGTCGATTCTTGTGACCTTTCCTTTCTCGTTCTTGAATGTGTCTGCAATCATTTCAACGATATCTCCTGCTTCTATGTTGAAGTCTTCTACTTCTGGCTGAAGCATGTTTTTGATTTCTTCATAAGAAATATTTTTTGATAGTATGCCTTTAACTTCTCTGATGTTATATGCGGCTTCTTCAACGGAATCTCTGTCTTCTGCTTCGATAATTATGTATCCTCTCAATCCATGAGGTTTAACTGCTGAATAGACTTGGATGCCTTTTTTCTTCACTCTATCGGCTATCATTTCTAATGCTCTTTCTTCTTTGTTTGTCGTGACTTTTACAATAAAAATCATTTTTATGTTCCACTACTTCTTAATCTAATAGAAGTAGATATTCAAAAAGGTTTTGATTGGTATTTAAAGGTTTCTAGAAAAAACTCATTATCGTGGCTACGATAAATCCTGCAGCTCCAATTATTAAGATGCCTAAGGCTGAAACTTTGGTTATTACCTTGAACTCCTCAGAGCTTGGCTTTTTAAGAATTTTCCAAACCCTTCTGGATTGAAGCAGGAATGATTTTACCTTTCCCATTATGTTATTAGATAGATGGAGGGTTTAAAAATTATTCGTCAAAGAAATCTATCCCTAACTCTTCCTCTAATTGGTCATGAGGGGTTTTAGATGAAGCAATTCCGGAACCAAGAATTTGAGATGAGTTGACTCCGGTTACTATTAATAAGACTTTAATGGATTTTTCCATGTCTGCTGATATTTGCGCTCCCGAAATGATTTTTGCATCTGGAGAAACTTTGTTTCCAATAGTTTCCATTATTAACTTATATTCTTCCAGAGACATATCATTTCCTCCGATAACGTTTACTAAAGCTCCTTGTGCATTCTTTATATTGACATCTAACAATGGATTATTGATTGCTCTTTCAACTGCGTCTATTGCTCTTGTCTGAGAAGAATCAGACTCTCCGATTCCTATTAAGGAAACTCCTCCTTTTGACATTACAGCTTTAACGTCTGCAAAATCTAAGTTTACTAATCCAGAGGTGGTGATTAATTCTGCAATACCTTTAACGGAATTTGTAAGGATTTCATCTGCTACTTTAAATGCTGTATGTAATGGCAGTTCGGGAGCTATTTCTAATAACTTATCGTTAGGAATTACGATTAAAGTATCTGTTATCGATTCTAGCCTTTCCAAACCATATTGGGCGTTTTCTATTCTCTTTTGCCCTTCAACTGTAAATGGGAGTGTGACAATTCCAATAACTAGTGCTCCTGATTTCTTGGCTATTTCTGCTACGACAGGGGCTGCCCCTGTTCCTGTTCCCCCACCTAGACCACATGTGATGAAAACCATGTCAGAATTTTGGAATTTTTTCTTAATATCAGATTCGGACTCCCTGGCTGCTTCTTCTCCGATTTTCGGATTGCTTCCAGCCCCTAAACCATTTGTTAATTCCCTACCGATTAGGATTTTATGGTCTACTGTTGTATATAATAGGTCTTGAGCATCCGTGTTTAAGGCGATGACTTCGCATCCTTTAACACCTACCTCCTTCATCCTGGAAACAGAATTGCCTCCTCCCCCCCCACACCCAACTACCTTAATCCTGGCTGACTGCTTTTTCAACAAAGACTCAAGTTCTTGGTCAATGGAGGAATGTTCTTCTTTTTCAAACGTAATATCCTGCATATTTATCATAATCGAGAGAGATTTATAAGGATTGTTATACTATTACTTAGATTCTCTATTTTCCTTTAGTTCCTTAAAATCCAAATCCAGGCCAATCATTTCCTTGAATTTTTCCTTATATAAATCAATGAGCTTTTCCGCGGGTTTTGGTGCTTCTACCATAACCTTATCATTGGAAATTTCAAACTTCGGAATTGTCCTAAAGAAGTTTTGGAAGAATGATTCTGCCTGTTCTTTCTTGTCTTGGACAATTCTTGTGATTGTAAATTTATACTCCAGATCTTTTCCGGCTAATGGGTTGTTGAAGTCTGTGATGACTCTTGCTCCCGAAACTGTGATAACTTTTACAATCTGATTGTCAAGGTAGAATGCCTCCCCTGGGCGAGGATTGATATTTTTCTCCCTGAATACAGATAAAGGGATTGTTTTTACTAATTCTCTTTTTCTGGGTCCAAATCCTTCTTTGTATGGGACATTAACTTTGTATTCCTGGCCTATTTCCTTGTCTTCCAATACTTTATCTAATCCAGGTATTACCATTTGCTCTCCTATAACCACAATTGTCTTTTGAGGTTCTGCTTTGGGATCCAGAGCTTTTAAATCTTCAGGGATGTTTGAATCGAATATCCGGTCTTGGGTTTTTCCTGTATAAAGGAGTTCTACGAAGTCGCCTTTTTTTGTTTTCATTTTAAAACCCTAAGTAAAATTCATTTAATTGAGAATCAATCTGGTCTATCTGGGTTGGTGTTGCAAAGTATATAGATACATACCCCTGGGAGCGAATTCCCCCAGAGTAATTTTCTTCATTTTTTTTAGAAATTAGAGAATTTTTGGAAAAGTATGCGTTAGCCATGGTAAAATTGGTTTCGGTTTTCCAAACATATAGGCTGTGAATTATCCTTGTGTCTTTTGTCCTAGAATCAAGTTCTTGTATTTTATTGAATCCTATGGTGCTCATTCTTCTATCGACCTCTTCTACTAATCTATTTATATCTCCAACTCCACCCATAGTTCCTAAATATCTTTCTGATACATCTGGCTTAGTTTCCATAATTGTTTTTGATTAGGAAGTTTTATAAAGATTTTCAATTTTTACGGAATATGGTGTTAAAACTAATCGATGCGACTCAAGCCAAATCTGGAACTAGTATTTTAATTGATGGGGATGCCTACACTGTTCGAAGCAATGATATTAGCAAGACAGGAAAGCACGGACACGCCAAATGTAGGATTGAGGCTGTTGGAATTATTAATGGCAAGAAAAAGGTTATGGCTGTCCCGGGACATGAAAGATTTGAAGTTCCGATGATTGAGAAAAGGAAAGGACAGATATTGAGTGTTTCTGGAGATAAGGCAAGTGTCATGGATCTTGAAAGCTATGAGACTATAGACCTTGCATATGAAGAAGAATTGAAGGGAAAATTGGCAGCAGAAAAGCAAGTAGAGTATTGGGATGTTGAAGGTGAGAAGATAATTAAGCGAGTTCTATAAATACATTTAAAAATGCATTTTTGTACAAATAGAGATGGCAACTAAGATACCAACCGCACAAAATAGGATGTTTAAGAACGTGTTTGTGTGTAAGAATTGTGGACAAAAAATTAGAACTGATTCAGTCAGAGTCATAGCTCAAAAAGTCAAATGTAGGCGATGTGACAAAAAAGTTTTCAGACCTAAGAAAACAAAGAAAAAATAAATAAAGTGAAAAAGAGATGGTAAGTTTTATTGTATATGATTTAGGATTCATGATACTATTTGGTATTGTGGTTTTCTTTTTACTTCATAAATACAGGCAAAACTTGAAAAGACAGGGATGGATTTTTTTATACCATAGCAAATTTGGATTAAAGTTCATTGACTGGACTGCTAAAAAGTTTGAAAAAATTTTGAAGCCTTTACAATATCTTGTCATCACATCTGGATATATCCTAATGGCTATAATTATCTGGATGATTGGTTTGTCCGCATGGAAGTATATAACTTCTGAAATTCCTGAGCAATTGCAGAACGTTCCTCCTGTAGCTCCGTTGATTCCTTACTTTCCAAAACTATTTGGCTTGGAATCATTTTTCCCTCCATTGTATTTCACATACTTTTTAGTTGCCCTTGCGATTGTTGCAGTATCTCATGAATTTGCACATGGAATTTTCGCAAGATTAAACAAGATAAAAGTTAAGACAACCGGATTAGCATTCTTTGGACCGTTCTTTGGTGCTTTTGTTGAGCCTGATGAAAAACAGATGTATAGACAAAAAAAGTTTCCACAACTTTCTATTTTAGCTGCAGGAACGTTTGCTAATGTTGTTATGACTATTTTGTTTCTGGGAATAATGGCACTATTCTTTTCGTTAAGTTTCCAACCGGCTGGAGTTTACTTCAATGCTTATCCACAATCAGTTGTTAATGTGGGCCAAATTGATTCTATTAATGGTAATTTCATAGACGATTTTGAAGATGTTGAAGAATATTTAGTTGAGGAAGATTTCAATGTGATTGCCGTTGGGGAAAATATGTTTTTAGTTCCAGATAATGTTTTAATACAGGCTGATGAATTAGGGGTAGAACAGATAATTGCATTTGATGATGCGCCTGCTGTTAGAGCCAAATTAACAGGACCTATCTTAGAAATAGACAATGTTAAAGTAACAAGCCAACCGGAGCTTTCAAATACATTATTAAGTCATGAGCCTGGTGATACAATTTTGATAAAGACATTGGATGAAAATGAAGGAATTGATATTCAAGAAATAACTCTTGGAGAAAGAGATGGGAAAGCATATTTAGGAATTGGGTTTATTCTTCCGGAACAAAAAGGATTTATGGGTTTTGTTAATAGGGTGATTCAGAGTATTAAGAACCCATTAACCTATTACGAGCCCTCATGGGATGGAGATTTCGTGCAGTTCTTGTATGATTTGTTGTGGTGGATAGTTGTGATTAACATTCTTGTTGCATTATTCAATATGCTTCCTGTTTCAATTTTGGATGGTGGTAGATTCTTCTATCTGACAATATGGGGAATTACAGGAAAAGAATCATGGGGAAAGAAAGCGTATAAATGGGCGACATGGTTGATATTGCTTCTTTTGGTATTGATGATGATTAGATGGGTTTTTGTTTTTGCTAGTTAACCTTTTAAGACTTCTTCGATTCTGTTTGCAAAAATTTGTACATATTGTCTGCTTGGGGGCCACGGTCAAATAGAAATCTTACATTTGTATCAAACTTGGCGGCTAAAAGCATCATTCCATGCTTTTCCCATTTGTATATTTCTCATCAAATTCTCCGTTTATTTCTCTTGTAACATTTACTGGATTATCATATTCTCTTAGAATTTTTACAATGGTTGCACAAGGTCTGACATATAGTCCTTTTTTTCACTACAGTTGACCTTATCTCATAAAATTCAGGATGTTTTATCATCTCAACTATTTAGATGTATTAGTTAATGAATTCAACGCCGTTCTTGGTGAAAACAACAAACCTTATTCCTACTGGCAACATTAACAAGGATGATATTAAAGCCATGTGTTCTTTTCCGTTTCCTGAAGCGATAGATAATGCAACTTCCAGCCCGGAAAGTTTTTCCTTAACCTTCTTTGAGATTTCTTCTCTTAGTTCAATTAGTTTTTTTGAGGAATCCACTTGAATTACCTCTCCGTTTTCCGGTTTGGGAAAATCCTTGGAATCTTTTGTTTTTACTAATACAATTTTTTCCCATTCGCCTCTGCTTATTAATCCAGTTATCTGGCCGTATGTTTCTGCATCGGAGCCGAGAAATGCTACTAGTTCCATTTTTAGGTTTGGAAGATTAGGTTTATAATCATTTAGATAATATATTATTAGAATATGTGTGGATTAGATAAAGAAGTAGTTTAGGATAATAAGAGATAATTTTATAATCACTAGCATCCATATTTGGGCATGGTGAAAGATTTACCGTTAAATGAGATAACATTAAGGAAGTACGAAAGGCCGTATGATTCTGGGAAAAGAGAGCTGATAAAAAAGGTTTGTCTTAGTCTTGGTTTGTTACAGCCGGGAGATAGCAGAGATGTTGTTGTTGATATATTGATGGCCTTGGATTCTGCGAGAGTTGAAAGGAAAGAGCTTACATCATTTGAGATGATTGATAGGGTTAAGGCAATTAGAAATGAACATTCCTTGGAAGAAAAGGGATTAGCAGAGAGTAACATTAGAAGACAATTAAAGAGACTCAGAGATTTAATGATTGTTGACAAGAAGGCTAATTTGTATCGCTTATCAGAGTTCGAACCTCTTTCAGAAATCTTCGAGAGGAGGATTGAAGGATTCCTGATTCCTCAGACAGTTGAAAGGATTAAGGAGTATTTGGAGAAGTTGTAGATGAAACCATATAGGAAAAACTGCGAAGGTTATTTTATGAGGGATAGGAAAGTTTTAGCTAAAGAAAGAGGAAAGTATGTCGAATTTCCGGGTGATGGAGTTGAGGAAGATATAGGGGATGGTTTAATTAGAGAGACTTTAGAAGAAACTGGGTATAAGGTGGGTAATTTAAAGAAGCTAGGAGTTTTGCATTTTTAACTGGAGCGGTAGTTAGATAGTAACTGAAAAGCAGAAGGGAAGAGCCAAGAAATATAGGGGAGAGGAGATGCATTTCTTTACCGGAGATGTTGGGGAATCCGGAATTGGAGCATAGGCTAAATATGAAATTAGCTTGTAGACCCATACCTATTGACTTCTGATGAAGATGTTATGGTTGTAGAAAATGCAGGTGACATCACTGTGACAAGAATCCATGGCGAAGACTTTAGATGCCCAGTCTTGCCTTAAATGTGTTAATTTTTTTCTTTTGTCTTTTGTTTTTTGAGAAAGGTTTAAATACCGTCTATTTCTGGCTCAGATAGGTTTGAGTTGAAGATTAGCATACTTTTTCTTTAATCGATTGAATATGGCATTTAACAGAAGATTTCGGAGCCCTTCGAGGGTTAGTAAGATTCAATGTTCTTGCAAAGGAGAAGCAAAACTTTCTTCTAGAAAGAACTATCCTTATGGGAAAAATTCAAGCAGTGTGACTACATGGTTTTATAAATGTAAATCATGTAAGAAAGTTACCTTTTTAGATAATTAAAAAGGAGGTATAAAATGAAACAACAAAGAGATAATAAGAAAGGATTTTCTGGTAATCGGGGCGGTTCTAGGGGCGGAAGGCCTGGTTATAACAAGAACAGGGGCGGATTTGGTGGAGGAAGTAGAAGCGGATTTGGTGGAGGAAGTAGAAGCGGATTTGGTGGAGGCAGAAGGGAGCAGAGAGAAATGCATAAAGCAATATGTTCTCAATGCAAGAAGGAATGTGAGGTTCCGTTCAAACCAACGCAGGGCAAACCCGTTTACTGTAGAGAATGTTTTCAGAACAGGAATTAAGAGGGTTTAAATTAACTGCCTAGTTAATTGCAGTATGAAGAACTCTTTGATATTTGCTATCCTTGGCGTGTTGTTTATTTTAATTTCAGTAATCTTATTTATTTATATTAATTGAAACAATTTCCAGTCCGAATTGCGTTCCTCATTGTGATTATCTAAAACACTCTGGCACTTTTAGTCCTTCTTTTGTCTGTGAGATGATTTGTCAATTGAATCCAGATGGTGAAGATTATGTTATCCATAGTCCTGTTTATGTTCTTTTTGTTTGGCTTGGAATTATTAATATTGTGATTGCAATCATGTTGTTTATTTTTGAAACAAGAAAAGTAAAATCAGAATTATAAAGGTCTTATTGAAAAAATAACCTAAGAAAAATTATTAAAATTATGAATGCAACCAATGTGACCCCTATTGCTATATATCCAGCCTTTTTTCCTTTTGCTGATTACAGCGATTAGCACACTAAGAAGAAATGAAGTTAGGCTTTCGGATAATCCAGGAATTAAGTCAGGAAGATAAAAGGGCGAGAAGAAAGCCAGAACTATAATGGCTAATCCAATGTAGTATAGGTATTTTTTCATGAACTTGTTAGATTAAGTTGATATTTAATTTTTTTAGAGGGAGAAAGATTAAACAGCGAGTCTAATTTCTAGTTCAAATTCTCCGAAGTTTGGAGGTCTGGCAAAATATTCATCTAAGCTTTCAGTGGATATTCTGTAATCATCTTCTTTTCCTAGCCCCCTCATAGTTGCTCCACAGAAAGATGCCTGTCCTGGAACGATGTCTGCAAGTCTTTTTTCTTCTCTCGGAACAAAGAGGCCATTTCTAAAGATGGGGGGTCTGTTTCTGGATTTGCTCTCCAGTTATCTTTTACTCCACTATAACCTATAAAGTCAACTGTTTTCAGCCCTTTTGACATTCCCATATCAGTATTGAGCCACATCGCGGCTAAGAGATATTCGAATTAGTTGTCTTTGAAGCTGTGCCCCATAAATAAAGATAAATAGTTAAAGGCTGTTTGAACATTTCTATCATAACCTTCTTGAAAACCATTTCTAAATACATAAGCTCTGACTGGTGTGCCAAATTCTTCAGGCACATTTATTCTTGCTATGAATGTTGATTCCATTGCCATGTAAAATCCAGAGACGGCGAATTTTTAAGGTTGATAGTTTCTCGGAACATTTAAATAAATAATTCCCTCTCTTAAGGAATGGTATCAGAGGTGATGGCACAGTTAGTGATTCCCGGTGTTCTTGGGGGTCTGGGCGGATTAACGAGAGGAATCGTGGGTTTATTGAAAGCTTTATCATTAAGGAGAAAAATTTTATGGTTTTATTATGTGGTTACTGTAATTGTTGCTATGATTATTGGGGTTTTTGTTGGGTTGATATTTAATTTTGATTGGCGTCTTTCATTGTTGGCTGGTTATGCTGGGACGGATATTATAGAAGGCATTTACAAGTCATTTAAAGTTCAGAAGGTGTATGTGAAGAGGGGACGATGAAAGAAGTGAAGAAAATGGAAAATAAAAAATCGGGGAAAAAAGCGTTGGACTTTTAAGGGTGTATTAAGAGCAATAGCCGTTGCAGTTGTTGCCGTTATCGTAATTCTTTTCATAATTAATCTTCCGGTAGGTATGGCTATGCCAGAGTATTAATAATGAGAATTTCAATTTATGTGGATGAAAAGATGATGAGGGCTTTGAAGAAAAGAGCTAAAGATAATTTGCTTTCTGTAAGAGAGATGGTTGAGGATATTGTTAGGAAAAGCATGGTTAGTTATATGAAAAGATGGAGGCGGAGAAGAATAAAAGTGGATGATATATTGGTGCAAGCTTTTTCTAGGGATGGGCGGGGGAAGAAAAGGAAGAGATAGTGAGTTCTGATGAGGAAGATTTAAATACCCTCTATCTAAGTATTAATTATCGCTAACTACATCTTCCAGCGATACTATCTAGGCGTTGGAAGCATTATGTAGGAGATACAAGATGGAAAAACTGAAACTGGATAAAGCACTTGAGGAATTGCGGAAAAGCAAGGAAAGGAAGTTTGATCAGACAATTGATTTAATTGTGAATCTTAGAGGTGTTGATATTAGAAAGACAAACGTTAGTCTTGTAATAGATGTTCCACATAAAGTTAGGGATAAGAAGGTTTGTGGGTTTTTAATGGGCAAGAATGATTTGGTTAAGACGATTACTAAGCCGGAGTTTAAGAAATATGCCGATAAAGCAGCTTTAAGACATTTAGTTGAGGAATATGATTTTTTCATTGCGCATGCTAGTTTAATGCCTGCTGTTGCTACAACATTTGGTAAGGCGTTGGGACCTGCTGGGAAAATGCCTTCGCCTCAGCTAGGAATTATTACCAAAGAAGATGCTGATGCAATTAAACCATTATTGGAGAAGATATCTAAGAGCGTTAAGATAAGAGCGAAGGAAGCGAGTTTGAAGATTCCTGTTGGGAAAGCGAGTATGAAAGATGAAGATATTATTGATAATATTAAAGTTATTTACAAAGCGATTGAGAATGCTCTGCCTACAAAGAAAGAGAATGTGAAGAATGTTCTTGTGAAAATGACAATGAGTAAACCTGTGGGGGTAGAACTATGAGCAAGGAGAAATATGTTAGAGTTAAGAAGATTCCTGAAGAGAAAACCCAGTTAGTCAGTGAGCTAGCGGAGAAGATGAAAGGGAAGAAAACTGTTTTGATTGCCAGTATGAAGGGATTGCCTGCAAGCCATTTTAATCAGATTAAGAAGAATTTTAGAGGGAAGGCGGATGTTAAGATGGCTAAGAAGAGCATTGTTTTTAGGGCGATTGATAAGACCGAGAAAGGTGCTTTGCATGATTTGAAGAAAATTATTGGAGCTGATTTTGTTTTATTCTTTTCGGATTTGGATGCATTTGAATTATCTGGAATGTTATCAGATAGCCAGAGTCCTGCTAGGGCAAAAGCAGGAGATATTGCTCCGTATGACTTGGAAATCGAAGCTGGTATGACTGACTTATTGCCAGGACCTGCAATTTCTGAACTTGGAAGTGTTGGATTAAAAGTTAAAGTTACTGATGGAAAACTGGAAATCATTAAAGGAGCCATTATTGTTAAGGAAGGCGAGGTTATTAATGAAAATGTTGCAGGTGTTTTAGGAAAGTTAGACATTGAGCCTATGAAAGTTGGTTTCTTACCTGTGGCCGCATATGATGCTGAATCTGATCAGGTTTACATGGATGTTAAGATTGACAAAGCGGGAGTCCTAGAAGAGTTGAAGAGTTTGATAAAAAAGGCATTAGGGTTTGCTGTTAACCAGGATTATGTTTGTGCTGAAACAATTGGATACTTTATTTCAAAGGCTGGAAGAGAAGAGAAGGCATTGGAGAAATTAGTGGGCCAGGATAAAGAGGAAGTTAAAGAAGAAGCTAATAATGAGGTTAATAGTGGGGAGAAGCCTGCGGAGGAAGTTAAAGAGGAAGTTAAAGAAGAAACTGAAAGTAATGCTGATAAACAGGAGGAGAAAGATGGGGAGAACTGAAAATTTAGCTAGGAATAATAGAGTATATAAAATAGTTTATGGACATCATGGTGATTTATTAATGGTCAGGGACTCATTTGCTCAAGCTATGCAGGGCAAGATGCCTGCAGAGATGTTTGAATTGACAATGGGCCAGATTGGAGCAGACATTTTGGTTGTTAGGAATGGCTTGAATAATATTGCCACCATGGGAAGAGATATTGCTATGTATGATACAGATGAAAGGGGGAACGAGTAATGGAATATATATACGGAGCTTTGCTTTTGCACAAACTTGGTCAGCCGGTGAATGAAGATAATTTGAAGAAAGTTATTTCTGCGACTGGAGCTGAAGTTGACGACACAAAGATAAAGACGCTGATTGCTTCATTGCAGGGGGTTGATATTGCTGCTGAGTTAGAGAATGCAAGCATGGCTGTTGCTGCACCTACAACTTCTGGAGGCGGAGCTGAAGAAGCAAAAGCAGAAGAGAAGAAAGACGAAGAAGAAAAGAAGCCGGAAGAAGCGGCTGCTGGACTAGCTTCACTGTTTGGTTAAATTTTTATTTTAGTGGAGTTAGTAGTATTGTTCTATTTAGAAATAATAGGGAATAAGGTTTAAAAGGAATATTTTGATGATAATATCGTGCCGCTGTTGGGCAATGGTCGCCCGCTGGTCTTGAGAACCAGTTTCCTCTGGATGTCCCGGTTCGACTCCGGGCAGCGGCGTATGAAAACATTATTGGTTGATGGGATGTATTGTATTTATAATGAAGATTTTAATGTTAATTCTGAGTTATTGGAGATCAAAAAGTTCTTATGTTTTACCCAACACTAAAGTGTGGGGTTTGTTTGAACTTTTGGATGCTCAGGCAACCTTGACATAATCAAGAGATTTGATGTTAAAAAGATATTAGTGGTTAATGGGTTTAGAGAAAAGGGAAGGAAGGCTGTTGGCTGGGGATTTGAAGCATTTTCCCTGGAAGAAGAAGGAATAAAGAAAACGGATGAGGAATGTTGGAGAGTTTGAACCCTGAGATAGATTTGTTGATGATAATGAGGAATTGACTGGGAACGCTCAAAAGTATATGGATAGAATTCAGGAATTAACAGGAAAGGAATTTGTGTTGCATGGGACATGTCCAAGGAATACTGATGTTGTAGAAGTTAGGGATGTTATTAGAGGGGCAGCTTAATCAAACAACTTTTTCCAGAAAGATTTCTTTTCTTCCGGTTCTATTCTTTCATATGTTATTTTAGGTTTTGTTTTTAGGACTGGTGCTTTCCTAATCATCTCTTTTTCGACTTTTTCAAATGCCTTTTCTATAGAACGGATTGAATGGCCTTGATTGATTAGTGCCTGCCTTAAAGTTTCTTTTTGATACCCTTTTTTCAGATTCTTTTTAATATAAATTTGCAGTTGATACGTGTAGTCTGCCTGATTTACCATAAAAATACCTAGATAAGAGATATTTAAAGATATATTTACTTTATTTCAATTGCTTCTGAAGATTTGAAGAACCTAATTGCCTGGTTCAATTTGTCTTTGGATTCGGCGTGGATTTCTATTAATATCTGACCTTTCTTTATTTTTTGACCTTTGTGGACGTGTAAAAATAAACCTGCTGCCTTGTTTACTGGTGAACCTGCCAACCTGGCAAGATGATTAATTTCTTGATTGCGAATTTTTCTTACATTTCCAGAAGACTTGGATTCTATTCTTTTAACGAATTTAGCTCTTTTTAGATTCTTTAATGAACCATTTTGCGCCTTAATTATTTGTTCGAATTTTTTCAATGCCTTTCCAGAGTCAAGAATTTCCCTTGCTAATTTTTGGCCTTTTCCTTTTTTAGTTTTCCCAATCATTTCTAAGATTATTGCTGCAAGTTTTATTGCCTTGTCTTCCAAATCTTTTGGAGGGTTGTTTCTACTTAGGACTCTTAAGAGGTCTTTTATTTCTAATAATGGGCCAACTCCATTTCCAATTGGTTGACTTCCGTCAGTTAAAACAGTCTCTAGTTTTAACTTGAAGTGTTTAGCAATATTCTTAAACTTTTTCTTTAGTTTTTTTGCACCTTTTTTGGAAACTTTTGCTCCTTCTCCGTAAGGGATGTCGATAAGAACATATTTACTTCCTGCAGCTAATTTTTTAGCAAGTATTGATGCAATTAGTTGCGATTCGGGATCAAGGTGAATTATTTTTTCAACCTGGATTAATTTATCATCGGCTGGTGCTAAACCAAGTGATCCTCCCCAAGCCAAGCAAGCATTGGTTTTATTCACTATCCTTTTTAATTTTGCAATTGGAAAATCAATGTCTGCTACAGATTCAATAACGTCTGCTGTTCCTGCTGCCGTTGTGATTGCACGAGAAGAAGTTTTTGGCATCTTTATGCCTGCGGAAGCACAAATGGAAACAACTAGTGGTGTTGTTCTATTGCCCGGCACTCCTCCGATTGAATGCTTATCTGCTATTTTGGATGAACGCCAATTTATAATGTTTCCATTTTTATAAATTGATTCGGTTAGATATGCTGTTTCCTTTTCAGTCATTCCGCAATGATAGACTCCTGAAATAAAGAATGCAATTTCTGCTTCAGTTAATTTATCATCCACAATATCTTTTATTATTAAGTCAATTTCTTTTTTTGTATATTCCTTACAGAAAGCCTTTTTCCGCAATAAAAGTGAACTTTTCGGAACTGGTACAATTTCTAGTTCTACTCTATCGCCTGACTTAACTTTTAATTCTGAAATTATTAAATGGGATGCTCCTAGCTCTCCTGGATTAAAATAGCTCTCCGCAACGTCGACAATCCCTATCGATTTTCTTTTGTTGATTGAAACTTCTACTCTATCGCCTATGTTGATATTAAGTTTGACTGCATCAGCCTTGTTCATGTACACTATAGGTTTCCCTGCTCCAATCTTGAAAGATTTTATTTTAAACTTCACTTCTAATTCCCTTTTATAAACATCTTCGACAGTTCCTTGTTTTTGTAAGCTGTCAAAAATATGATTAAGTATGCAAGAATTAATGGACCAATTATAAGACCCATCAATCCAAATACAAATAGCCCACCTATCATCCCAATTAAAGCAATTACAGGAGAAATGCTGGATTGTTTAGAAACTATATATGGCCTAAGCAGGTTGTCTAAGGATGAAACTATTAATGCCCCATAAAGAATTAACAATCCCCCTGCTATTGGGTTTCCTGTTGTGAATAAATAAAGGGCTGTAGGCAGATAAACAAGCCAGGGTCCAAAGAGTGGAAAAATAGCGGTAAATACTGCGATTACTGTTAATAGAAATGCCTTGGGAACTCCGAATACAAATAATCCGATTCCTGTTGCGATGCCTTGAATTACTCCAATGATTATATATCCGTACACTATGGAATTTGTGATTCCCTTAAACTCCTTGACAAATATTTTTTCTTGTTGCTTGTTTAATGGAGATAGTTCTGAAACGTATTCCCCTAATTTCTCTTGATCCCTGAGTGCAAAGAAGAATACAAAAACGAAAACAGCACCTTGTAGCAGAAGGTTAGGGAGTCCTTTGAAAAAGTTTACTAGCCAATTTAATGAGCCTGAAACTGCGTTGCTAATGAAATTTGATGTAACTGATGTAACTTCTCTTACAAATCCTTCAGAGGCCGTTGGGAATATTTTTGAGATTAGAGAAGCTATATCTAAACCTTGAAGTAGTGTGAAGAGTCCGAATACTTGACCTATTAATACCCTTAATGTGAACCACCCTAACACGACAATTACCAGTATTATTATTAAGGAGACTAGGAGTGCTGAGATGGTGGGTCTTTTAATTTTATTATTTATTTTTTTATAAAGTGGGTCTGCTATATATGCAAAGACCAATCCTGATAAGATTGCCAAAAAAATTGATTTTATCAAGAAAAAAGCTATTGCTAAAAGAACTACAATTATTGCTACGGCAGTTAGTTTATTGAAGGATTTTCCATCTATCTGCATAATATACTTGAGAAAATTTAGTATATAAACCTGTCTGGAATTGAAAATTTTTATAAAGTCTGAATTCCGATATGATTAATGAATGGGTTTGTAAAGAAGATATTTGACGGGAAAATTGATGATTTAGTACACTTGCAATTTGAGAAGTTTGGCCGGGGGGAGTATAAAGATAGGGCAATGGTATTGGCAAAAAGAGTAGGAAATAGAGTGAATATTAACACAACTGCTGAATATGGTAATGAATTTGTCAGAACGATGGGGGATAAACTGGGAAATGGAAAGACTAAAGTTAGTGGGGTTGTAATCTCGACAAGGGATTTAACAGGTAAATTAAAGTTTGATGATAAAAAGCAATTTATGGGCGTTAAAAAATATATTATCTCTGACGAAATGACTGGAAAGGAAATTCTGGAGTTATGTGATGAATTTCCGAGGGCCTTTCTGGGGCTATCATTTAAGGTTGGGGAAGATGAATTAAAGATAAAGCCAAAGGCTCCGAAATCTGGAAAACCATCTACAAAAGGAGGGAATAAGCTAAAAGTAGACTTCTGCAAGCTGAAAACAAGTGATGAAAAAATTATCAGGGCTGTTTTATTTGATGTTGACAACTTTAAGAATGTTGAGATTAAGCATACTTTCTTGATTAAGGACATAATACTTCCAGAAGGTGTTGAGGACCCTAATAAGATGAGGGAGATGGCAAAAAGAAAGGGGAAAATAATCAGGGAAAGGAATGTTGATGGAATTGATTTGAAGGAAGAAAAGGATTTTGTTGTCTAATCCATAGATTTATAAATCATTAAAATCAGATTGTTCTGTGTGGAATAACTAAATTTGGTGGAGTTACGCCAAAATTAAGATGATAGTATTGAGAAATGCCTACAACAACAAGACCAAGATTTGGAAGCTTGCAGTATTGGCCTCGTAAAAGGGCCAAAAAGTTTATTCCTAGTGTTAACTGGAGACACATTAAGGCCGATTCTGAAGGTATTTTGGGTTTGATTTCTTATAAAGTAGGGATGGGGACTGCAGTTGTAAAAGATAATACTGACAAATCCTTGACGAAGGGTAAGAGAAAAGCTATTCCCGTGACTGTTCTTGAGGTGCCGAAGATGAAGATTTTCTGCGTAAGATTCTATAAAAACGGACAAGTTGCAAAAGATGTTATCGTTAGTAATGATAAAGAGCTCAAGAAGGTACTGAAAGTTCCAAAAAATGTTAGTGGTGATTTGGATAAAGTTGATGGGTGGGATGACATCAGAATTATAGTTTATTCTGTTCCTGGATTCAAGAAGGTTCCGGATTTAGCAGAATTGGGGATAAATGCAGAGAATAAACTTGCTTTTGTTAAAAGCCTTATTGGGAGGGAAATTTCCCCAGAAGATATTATGAAGTGGAAATTAGTGGACGTTCGTGGATTAACAAAGGGAAAAGGATTGCAAGGGCCTGTAAGAAGGTTTGGGATAACATTGAAGGTTGCAAAATCTGAAAAAGGAAGAAGGAAGCCTGGAAGCTTAGGGCCTTGGAAACCATCAAGAGTTACGTTTAGAGTTCCTATGGCTGGACAATTAGGTATGTTTACAAGAGTACATTATAATAACAAGGTTATTGATTTTGGAAATGTGAAAGAAAAAGATGTGAATAAAAAAGAAGGTTTCAAGAGATATGGTAAAATAAAGGGAAATTATATTATTGTTGCGGGGAGTGTTCAGGGACCTAGCAAGAGGCAGATATTGATTACTCCTGCTATGAGGCCTAATAAGAAACAGAGCAAAAAGGATTATGAGTTATTGGAGGTTAAGTTCTGATGAAAGGTGTACTGTATGATTTGAAAGGAAAGAAGAAAGGCGAGATAGGAATGCCTGAATTATTTAACGGAAGAGTTAGAAAAGATATTGTCGCGAAGTTTTTTGAAGCTGATAAATTCATCCAACCTTATTCTCCTGATAGAAAAGCAGGAAAAAAGCATTCTGCTTCTGGAACTATAAGCCATAAGAGGCATGACTGGAAAGCCCACTATGGAAGGGGAATTTCCAGAGTTCCAAGGAAGAGCATGTGGCGAAGGGGGACTCAATTTTTCTGGGTTGGTGCTGAAATAGCCTCTACTAGAGGTGGAAGAAGAGCCCATCCTCCAAAAGGAATTGGGAAAGAAAAAAAGATTAACAAAAAAGAGATTAAGATTGCGTTTAATTCTGCTTTTGCTGCAACTGCGGATAAAGAGTGGATAGAAAAGAGATATTCTTCATTAGACAAGTTTGACACGAAAGTTCCTGTGATAATTGAGAGTAAACTAGAAAAGGTTAAAACCAAGGATGTGTTAAATGCTTTGAAAGAGATTTTTGGCAAATCATTTAACCTGATTGTCAAAAAAAGAAAGGTAAGGGCAGGAAAAGGCAAGGCAAGAGGGAGAAAATACAAGAGCAACGCAGGATTGTTAATTCTGAAGGGAAAGGATGAAAATTTCAAGTTGAATGGTTTTGATGTAAAGAATGTTAATGATGTGTCTATTTCTGACTTATATCCTTTGGGAAGATTAACTGTTTACACTGAAAAAGCAATTAAAGAATTAGGAGAAACAAAATGATATTGAAACCAGTGACATCGGAAAAAGTTGTTAGAATGATGGACATGGATAATACATTGGTTTTCGAAGTTGAAAGAAAAACAAAAAAGGAAGAGGCAAAGAAAGAAGTTGAAAAAGTTTTCAAGGTTAAAATTGAAAAGATTAGATCTTCTATTAAGAAAAATAAGAAGTTTGTTTATGTTAAACTTAAGAAGGAGAATCCGGCGATTGATGTTGCAACTAAGCTGGGAATGATATAAGAAAATGGGAAAGAGAATAATTCAACAGGCAAGAGGAAAAGGAAGCTTAACTTATAGAGTTAGAAAAAAAGCATTTAGAAGGAAAGTTAAGTATCCATTGCATGAAGGGACCGCAAAAGTTGTTAAGATTTTACATTCAAGCGCACATAGTGCTCCACTGATGAAATTAGAAGTTGTGGGGGAAATGTTTTACAACGTAGCATTTAATGGGGCCTCCGAAGGTATCAAGGTAAGTATTGGAAAAGGAAAAGCAGAACAAGGGAATATTCTTGCCCTTCAAAACATACCTGTCGGGACTAAGATATACAATATTGAAAGAAACCCTGGAGACGGGGGAAAGATGATTAGAGCTGCCGGAAGCAGTGCTGTTGTTTCTAAGAAATATGAACATAACAAAATTGGAATTACGATGCCCAACAGAAAGGAAATAAAGTTAGACAGGGGTTGCAGAGCCACGATTGGCGTGGTTGCTGGAGAAGGAAAGAAGCAAAAACCATTTTTGAAGGCAGGAAGAAAATATTATAAAATGAAAGCGAGAGGAAAGTTATATCCCAGAATATCTGCAGTTAGCGTAAATGCAATAGATCATCCATTTGGGTCTGGTAGAGGGAAGAGAATTAAGTCAAAGATAGCTAAGAGAAATGCTCCTCCAGGAAGAAAGGTAGGACACTTAAGACCGAGGAGGACTGGAAAGAAGAAGTAAAATGGCAAAAGGAAAAAAATCTAAAAGGAAAAAGCAAAAACAAGAAATAAGAGTGGAGGGAAGAGAGAAATTTTATAGAGGGAAGAACCTTGAGGAATTAAAAAGCTTGGATATTAGGGAAGTTGCTAAATTGATGCCTGCAAGAAGTAGAAGAACTGTTTTGAGAAATTCAGATGTTATTCAAAAATTTATTAATTCATGCAAAAAAAAGAACTCAAGGGGAAAGAAGATAAGAACCCATAAAAGAGATTTAATTATAGTTCCTGGATTGGTAGGGATGGTTATTGCAGTTCATAATGGGAGGAATTTCGAGCAAGTTCCAATAAGCATTGAGATGATTGGACATAGGTTAGGAGAATTCTCCCAAACTAGAGGAAAAGTAAACCATTCTGGAGCCGGAGTTGGAGCAACTAAGGGTTCTAGGGCTAAGAAGAAATAAAATGGTAGAAGAAAAGAAAGACAAGAAAGTAAAGACGGAAGAGAAGTTTGTTGAGAAAGAAGCAAAGAAGGAAGAGAGAGTAGAAACTAAGAAAGAAGAAGTAGAAGCAAAGAAGGGAAAGAAAGAAAATGATAAGAAAGATGGAAAGAAAGACAAGAAAGCAAAGAAAGTCGAGCCTAAAAGGCCGAAGAAAGATGAAGCTGTTGCTATCGGAAGAAATCTTAGAGTTTCAAAAAAGAATGCCGGTTACGTGTGTAGATTCATTAAGGGAAAAGATATTGATAAGGCAATTTTTGACCTTGGAGAGGTTATTAAAATGAGAAAAGCCGTTCCTTTTAAAGGAGAGATACCCCATAGGAAAGGAATGATGTCTGGAAGATACCCGGTTAAAGCTGCAGGAGAATTTATCAAATTACTTAAGGGATTGAAGGGAAACGTTATAGTTAATGGGATGGACTTGGATAAAACAAGGATATCTATTGCTTCTGCTAGTTGGAGTAGTAGGCCGATGAGGAGTGGAGGAAGAAAATCAAAGAGAACTAATGTTTTGTTAAAAGCAAGGGAGGCTAAGAAATAATGGAAGAGAAAAAATTTGTAAAATTTAAGAAAGAAGAACTTGGCGTTAAAGAATACATAAAGAGATCTCTTGGAAAGGGAAGAATTAGTGAGGTAAATATTGAATATACTCCTGTTGGTGAAAAAATTGTTGTTTCGACTAATAGGCCGGGACTTGTTATTGGTAGAAAAGGGGAAAAAATAAATGAAATGACTGCTGTTTTGAAAAAGAAGTTTGACCTTGATAACCCTCATATAGAAATAAGAGAAATACTGAATGAAAATCTTGATGCTCAAATTGTTGCAGATTTCATTGCTCTTGAACTTGAAAGAAAAGGCTCATTGAAATTTAAATTGATAGCTTACCGAAGTTTGAAGAATATAATGAACGCTAAGGCGCTTGGAGCGGAAATTGTATTGTCAGGAAAACTGCCAAGCGATAGAGCAAGAACCTGGAGGTTCGCTCAAGGCTACTTGAAGAAAACAGGTGATCCTGCAAAAGTTGTTAACAGGGCTCAAGCACAAGCAACAACTCTCCAAGGTGTTGTAGGAATTAAAGTAAGTATCTTGCCACCTGGTGCTCACATACATGATAAAATTGTAGTTGATGAAGAATTAAGAAACAAAGTGAAGATTGTTGTTGAAGATGTTGAAGAAAAGCCAAAGAAAAAAGTTGGCAAGAAGAAATCAGGAGGTAAGAAGAAATGAGTTTGTTAAAATATAGTGAATTGGAAAAAATGGATAAGAGATCTCTTGAATCCAAGTTGAATGACTTGAAAATGGAATTGGCGAAGGCGAACGTTGCTGCAAACAAGCAAACCGCCAAGACCAAAGAGATTAAAAAGGCAATTTCAAGGATATTAACGTTCACCAAAACCCACAAGGTGGAGGTGAAAAATAAATAGCCATGGAGATAGATCCAAAGACAGGTTTACCTGTTGAAGCTATTGCTTGGGAAGATCTCGCCAAAAGCGAGCAGAAGATAAAGGTGTCGTTAGATACCCGAAGATATGGGAAGAAGATTACCATTGTTTCGGGATTTGACAAGGGAATCGACATCAAGGCAACTGCCAAACAACTTAAGGCAGAGTTGGCTTGTGGAGGAACTGTTAAGGACGGTAACATCGAACTTCAAGGAGATCACAGAAAGAAAGTGAGAGAAGTCCTTGTTAAGGTGGGCTTCGACGAAGATTCGATATCTGAATAGCAATAGTTAGACAGGAAAAGAGGAGAATAGAAGATGGAAAAGAAAAAGAAATCTACAGTGAGGAAAGAAAAAAAGATAGTTGGAACCTTATCATCTAGAGGAAGAACCTTCCGGGGAATTGTTGTGAAGAAATTCCCTCATAGGGTTGTTGTTGAATTAGAAAGAACTGTTAAGGAAAAGAAATATGAGAGGCTTTCAAAGAAGAAAACAAGATTGCATGCTAGACTTCCTGCTGAGATGAAAGTTAAAGAGGGGGATGCTGTTAGAGTTAGGGAAACAAGGCCATTGAGCAAGATTGTACATTTTATAGTTATAGAAGTATTGGGGGGAAAAGAAGAATGAAAGCAGTAAGTGCGAGACCTACAAGAGGATTGAACATTGGAAGTTTAGTAATTGCTAGTGATAATAGTGGGGCAAGAATTGTTAAGATAGTTAGCGTTAAGAGAGGAAAAACAAGAAAAGGAAGAATACAATATGCGAAAGTTGCAGATATGGTTAAGGTTTCTGTAAGAAAAGGAAATCCAAAGATGAAGGGAGAGGTATTTGAGGCTATTGTAATAAGACAAAAGAAACCATACAGAAGAAAAACTGGAGAAAGAGTTATGTTTGAAGATAACGCTGTCGCTTTGTTGAAAGACAATAAAGGAAATCCTAAGGGAACACAAGTGAAGGGGGCTGTAGCGAGAGAAGTATTTGAAAGGTGGGGTGCAGTTGCAAAAATTGCACAATTCGTACTATGAAATCAAAATTTTCGACTAAATGGACGGCTAGTAAGCAGCCGAGAAAGCAAAGAAAGTATAAATATAATGCTCCGTTGCATTTGAGACATAGGTTTTTAAATGCCCATTTGTCATTGGAATTGAGAAAAAAGTATGGCAAGAGGAGTTTTCCCGTGAGGAAAGGGGATGAGGTGCTTGTCATGCGTGGAAAATTTAAGAAAAAGAAAGCAAAAATTACGGAAGTCAATTTAAAGAAAGAAAGAATTGTTCTTGAAAATGTTAACAGAGAGAAGAAAGATGGAAACAAAGTAGCAGTTTACTTTCATCCGAGCAACTTAGTAATTGAAAGTCTTAACTTAGACGATAAAGAAAGGTTAAAGCTTCTAAAAGAAAAGCCTATTGAAAAGAAATCAGGAAAGCATGTTGAGAAAGAAGCAAAGAACGAGGATAAAAACAAGGAGAAGGAAAATGTACCTAACAAGATCAAAAGTTAATAAGAAAGTGCCAATTCCAAGAACTGGAACAAAATACGTAGCTAAAGCTTTAAGCCACTCAAATCAAGGAATTCCTGTTGTTGTTGCAGTTAGAGATTTGCTTGGTTTGGCTAAGACTTCAAGAGAAGTTAAGCTAATGGTCAAGGCCAAGAAAATAAAATTGAATGGTAAGGTTGTGAAGGATATAAGAGAAGGTGTTAGGATATTTAATTTATTAGAAGTTGGGAAGGTTTACAAGTTAATCGCCACGACGTCAGGCAGGATTGCATTTGAAGAGACTAAGGATAAGGAAAGAGTTACCAAAATAATAGGGAAAAAAATATTGAAGAATGGTAAGATTCAGATGAATTTACATGATGGAACTAATGTTTTGACCAAAGATAATGTAAATGTAGGGGATAGTGTTTACTTAGATTCGGAAAATAAAGTGGCTAAAAATGTGAAAATGGAAAAGGGAAAGGAAGTGTTTATAATTTCTGGCAGGAGTGTTGGGAACATAGGTAAAATAAAAGAGGTTAGTGAAAAAAAGATACATGTTCAATTGGAGGAAAGGGAAGTTGACTTAGACAAGTCCCATATAATAGTACTATGAAATCGGAAATCAAAACGGCAGTAGAAAATAAGATGAGACAAATAAAGATTGTGAAAGTTGTATTGAGTGCTGGAGCGACAGGTACTGATTTAGAGAAGGCCGCCAAGCTGTTAGAATTAATAAGTGGAAAGAAAGCGCAAATAATCAAATCAGGACCAAAGAGAAGAATTCCCGCGTTTAATGTTAAGCCTAATATGCCTTTAGGAACTAGTGTAACCATTCGTGGTAAGAGCGCTAATGAAATATTAAAGAAAACTCTTGGTGGAATAAGTAACACCCTTGATGATGATCAGGTAGCAAAGAATGGATTTTCATTTGGAATAAAAGAATACATAGAGATGCCTGGGATGGAATACCAAAGAGAAATTGGAATAAGAGGGTTCAATGTTACTGTCGTATTTGAAAGGGCAGGGGCAAGGGTAAAGAAGAAGAAAATAAAAAGAGGTAAATGTCCGATTAGGCAGCAGGTTCAGAAAGAGGAAATAATTAAATTCATGGAGGAAAACTTCCAGACGAAGTTTTTGTAAAATGACTGCAAGTGATTGGAATAAAATATTGAAACAGCTTAAGAAAAAGCCTGAGAAGAGAAAAAAATTCCTGAAACATAATAAGCCTAAGGCCAGAACAACAGGAATAGCTAAACAGAAGTGTGAGAAGTGCGGAAGGTTTGGGGGGCATTTAAGCCAATACAATATTAATTTGTGTAGACATTGCTTTAGAGAAATAGCGGAGGAAATGGGTTTCAAAAAATATAGTTAAGATGGCGCAAGACATAGTATCAGATGCATTGAATCAAATGATGAATGCCAAAAAGGCAGGAAAGGAAAGCGTAGAGCTAAAGAGACATTCGAAGGTTTTGCTTTCTATTTTAGCAATTGGAAAACTTAGAGGTTATATAAAGGGTTATTCTGTTAAGGATAATTCGGTTTCTGTTGAGTTTGGTCGCCTAAACTTTTGTAAATCTGTAAAACCAAGGTATCTTGTAAAGGCGAGGGATATAGAGAAATATGTCAGAAGATATCTTCCTGCTAGAGGAATGGGTGTAATCCTTGTTTCAACAAGCCAGGGACTTATGACTCATCAAACGGCACAGGAAAAGAATTTAGGAGGGAGCATTATTGCTTATTTCTACTAATGAAAAGAAAATTTGAGACATTTATTGAAATCCCTGAAGGGGTAGAATGTTCCTATCAGAATGGGGAATTTGAATGCAAAAAAGGAGAAAATTTACTTAAGAAAAAGATGAGCCTGTTTGATACGAAAGTTGAAGTAAAAGATGGGAAAATTTCATTCAATATTAAAAAGGCGAACAAGAATAATATAAAGATAATTCGGAGTTGTATTTCTCATCTGAAAAATATATTTTCTGGATTGGAAAAAGACTTTGTATATCGATTAGAAATTTGTTATGTCCACTTCCCTATGACTGTGAAACTGGAAGGTAATAAACTAGTTATATCTAATTTTTTGGGTGAGAAGAAAAGCAGAACTGTTAAAATTGAGGAGGAGGTCAAAGTAGAAGTTAAAGGGAAAGATGTTGTTGTTTCAGGAAGAGATTTGGAGAAAGTTGGACAAACAGCTGCTAATATTGAGAATGCGACGAAGGTTTCTGGCAGAGACAGACGAATCTTCCAAGACGGAATATTTATTGTCAGTAAGAAGAGGGCAATTGAAGAATGAAAAAATTTATAAGAAGAGATAGTGGAAGGTTTTCAAAACTTGGAAAGAAGAGAAAAAAACTTCAGAAATGGAGGGGCGCTAAAGGAAGAGATAATAAGATTAGGGAAAAAAGAAAGGGTTATCCTAAAGCACCGGTTATCGGTTATAAGAAAAGCAGCAAAAACCAGGGAAAAATTAAGGGCTTAATTCCTGTGCATGTTTCCAACGTTAAGGACTTGGAAAAGGTTGGAAAAAAGAACATTATCATAGTTGGGAAAATAGGAGCTAGAAAGAAAATGGAACTATTGAAGAAAATAGATGAAAGAAAACTTGAAATGTATAATGTTAGCGGAGGAAAGAAATGAAACTCGATAAGAAAAAAGAGTTGGCTGTAAGAACTCTAAAGGTTGGGAAGGCGAGAATTGTGTTTAATATTAATCGGCTTGATGAAATAAAGGAGGCTATAACCAAACAAGATATAAGAGACTTAGTTTCGTCTGGTGCTATAAAAGTTAATGAAATAAAGGGAAGGAAAACAAAGAGAAAGAGAAAAACTAGGAGAAGAATTGGAAGTGTTAAAATTAAAGTCAATACAAGAAAGAGAGATTATATGACTATAACTAGGAAGTTGAGGTCTTATCTTTTGGATTTGAAAAAAAGAAATGCAATTCCTGCTGATGTATACAAACAAATGAGAAAGGAAATAAGATTAAGTTCTTTCAAGAGTCTTGCACAAATGAAAGATAGAATAGCAAAAATAAGGAGGGAAAATTAAATGAAAAAAATAGGAAGAACCATCAAGAGGAGAAGGAAAGAAGGAAAGACTGATTACAAGGCTAGAATGGGCTTTTTGAAGAGTGGAAAGGCAAGACTTGTGATAAGAAAGACTAATAAGCATGTTATAGTACAGTTAGTTGAAAGTGATGTTGCGAAAGATAAGGTTATTAAGTCAGTTAGTTCTAAAAAATTAATTTCATTAGGCTGGCCAAAGGAAAATGTTGGAAGTCTCAAAAGTATCGGAGCATGTTATTTAACAGGTCTTGTTTTTGCGAAAGAAGTTGGAAACAAAGAAGCAATAGCCGATTTTGGACTTCATAGAAGTGCTCATAGTGGTAGATTGTATGCTGTTTTGAAAGGTGCGATTGAAGGAGGAATGAAGATAAAATGTAATGAAAAATTTTTGCCAAATGAAAGTAGGATTAATGCAAATGAAAAGATTAAAAAGGCTATCGAGAAAGTTAAAGGAGAGTTAAAATGATTATAAATAAAATTTATGGAATTTTGATAGAGCGAAGATTTTCGCGGGAGCAAAAATGATGGCAAAAGAAGAAACAGTGAACGAACCTAAGGATCTTGTAGAGCCAACTCCTGAAGAAATGAAAAAAATGGAAAAAGAAGAAAAGACAGCAGAGAAAATGATTGAAAAAGTTGAAGAGAAAGAAGATGAGAAAATGGTCAAGGAGGCTGAAGAAGAGCCTAAGAAGAAGACTTTTGCAGAAATAAGAAAAGAAAGAGAGAAAAAGGAACAAGAAGAAAAGTTGGTTTCATGGGTTCCAAAAACTCAGATTGGTAAAGATGTAAAGGCTGGGAAAGAAAAAGACATTGATGAAATATTAGATGGGAGAAAGAGAATACTTGAACCAGAGATTGTTGATACTCTTTTGAAACTAGAAACTGATTTGGTATTAATTGGACAAGCTAAGGGAAAGTTTGGTGGAGGAAAAAGAAGGGCTTGGAGACAAACCCAGAAAAAAACCAAAGAAGGAAATATTTTGACATTTTCTGCTATGGCTATTGTGGGAGATAAGAAAGGGCATGTTGGCGTTGGATATGGTAAGGCGAAGGAAACCCTTCCTGCAAGAGAAAAATCCTTGAGGACTGCAAAATTAAATCTGATTAGGGTCCGAAGAGGTTGTGCACATTTTGATTGTTCTTGTGACGAGCCACATACAGTCCCTTATGAAGTTAACGGAAAATCGGGAAGTGTTAAGATTAGGTTAACACCCGCACCCCAGGGAACAGGTCTTGTTGTTGGAGATGAAGTTAAGAAAGTTTTGAAACTCGCTGGAATAAAAGATGTTTATGGGACTACTAAGGGGCATGTCAGAACAACATTTAATTTGGTTAAAGCAACAATTAATGCACTAACTAAAACAACAAAACTGGAGAAATAAAATGTTATTGGTAATAAGAATAAAGGGTTTGGTGAATGTGTCTAAGAAGTTGGAGGAGGCTTTGTTTAGATTGAGACTTAGAAGAAAGTATTCTGCAATACTTTTGGAAGACAATACTGAAAATAGAAAGATTTTGAACTTTATCAGAAATTACGTCAGTTACGGTCCTATTAAAAAAGAAATGATTGAAAAACTGATTAAGGAAAGAGGTGTTTCTAAAAAAGGAAAGATAGATGCTAAAAAAGTTGTTGAAGGGCTTGAAAGAAAAAATCTTGATGAGCTGGGATTGAAGCCTTTCTTTAGGTTGCATCCGCCAAGGGGGGGAATTGAAAGTAAGAAGCATGCTGGAGTTGGCAAGGGTGTGTTGGGAGAAAATAAGAAAATAAACGAATTATTGGGGAGGATGCTATGAAACCTGGAAATTTAATGTGGGAATGTGATTCGTGTGGGAAGATTGAATATGGTGGTAATCCTCCTGAGGAATGTGAAGAATGCTGGAAGATGAATAGTTTTGTTCAGGTTGATGAAGATGAATTGGATATTAAAAGAGAAGCAAATATCGTTGAAAAAATTAAAATTGACTTTGACAAGGAGGATGAAGATGCAGATGAAGAAGAGGACTAAGAGAAGCAGATATCGGGGAACTCACACTCATAAAAGGGGCGCAAAAAAGAAAGCGAGAGGAAAAGGACATAGAGGAGGCGTTGGTAAATCTGGAAGTGGAAAAAGGGCTGATCAAAAAAAGAACTTGAAAAAGGATAAAGGTAAGGGATATTTTGGTAATGTGATTAGAAAAGGTGGAAGGAGAGCAAATAAAATTGAGATAGTAGACTTAGGGAAGATAAAAGATTTTGCAAAATATGGTAAAAAATCTGGAGATTCGTGGAAATTGAATTTGGAAGGGAAGAAAGTGTTGTGTACCGGAGAATTAAAGGGCAAATTTATTATTAATTCTAAATCTGCGTCTAAAGGTGCTGTTGAAAAAATAAAAAAGACTGGTGGAAGCATAGCCTTAAGTGATGACAAGGATTCAGAAAGTAAAGAAAAAGAGTAAGTGTTAAAAAGCTCTTTTTTGTAAGAAAAATATGGTGTTGAAAACAATAATCCAATATATTCCAGAGGTTAGAAAGCCTTCTGAGAAAAAAGTTAGTTTTAATACAAAGCTGAAGTGGACATTAATTATCTTGGGTGCATTTTTTGTTCTTGCTAATATTCAGTTATATGGGTTGTCTGCAAATGCATTAGGAAGGTTTGAATATTTAGCAATAATTCTTGGGACTGATTTCGGCTCAGTTATAAGTCTGGGCATCGGACCAATCGTTATGTCCTCTATTATTCTTCAGCTGTTGGTTGGAGCAGGTATTTTGAATATAGATACGAAGACTGATGAAGGGAAAAGGTATTTCCAAGGAATCCAGAAAATAGGAGTTTTGTTCTTTATAGTCTTTGAGGCAATAATTTATGTCGTTATGAGAGGGTTAGAAGCTGCTCCGGGCTATAGCGGAATAGTGATTACTCAACTTATTCTGGGAGGTTTAGCTATTATGTATATGGATGAAGTTAGTCAGAAATGGGGATTTGGTTCTGGAGTTTCCCTGTTCATTGTTGCTGGAGTTGCATGGAGATTATTCACCGGACTGTTCCAGTTTATTGGTACGCAGGGTCAGAATTGTTTAGTTGATTTTACGGGAACAAGTTATACGCCTTGTACTGGAAGAGTATTTGTTATAATTCAATCTATAATTAATGGGGCTCCGACGGAAGCAGTAGTTGCTTTAGCAACAATAATAGCAACTGCCGTTATCTTTGTGGGAGTTGTTTGGGCTCAAAGTTTGAAAGTTGAAGTTCCTTTGACATATGATAGATTAAGAGGTTATGGTGTTAAATGGCCTCTGGCGTTCTTCTACACATCTGTTCTTCCCGTTATTTTAGTATCTGCTTTGATTGCTAATATTCAACTGTTTGCGAGTTTGTTAGAAAATTGGTTTGGTCGTGCAACAATACTTGGAGGTTTCTCTAGTTCTGGCCAGGCAATCTCTGGATTTTCGTATTGGGTAGGTTCATCTAATTTGCTTGAACTAATATTAAGACAAAGTACCACATTTTCTGCTATATTGCAAGGCATTACACATTTGATTACATATATGTTTTTGTCGATGGTTTTTGCAATATTCTGGATGAAAACGTCTAACATGGATGCTGGAAGCCAAGCAAAGAACATAATTTCTTCTGGATTGCAAATACCTGGGTTTAGAAAAGACGAAAGGGTTTTGGAAAGTATTTTAAGCAGATACATAATGCCCCTTACAGTTATGGGTGGACTGGCTATTGGAGCGTTAGCAGCCGTTGCCAATTCATTGGGTGCATTAACATCCGGGACTGCTATTCTGTTAGCTGTTATGATTACATACCAGATGTATCAGAATATCGCTCAACAGCATGCATTAGACATGCATCCGGCTTTAAGGAAGATAATGGCTTAACTTTAAATATATAGTATTGTTTTCTAGAAAATGATAATAGAATTTATTCAAGCGAATCCTAAGGCGGGTATAATTGGCCTTGCAGTTTTAATTAGCTTATTTATTAGTTTGATTAATTTTTTTGTCTTGGACAAGGATAAGATGAGGGCCAGCAAGAAGAGACAGAAAGAAATCCAGGCAGAAATGAAGAAACATAAAGATGATCCTGCGAAGGTGATGGAGATGCAGAAAGAATTAATGACTCATGTTGGAGACACTTTCAAGCACTCATTTAAACCTATGTTAATCACTATTATACCTATCCTTATTATATTTGGGTGGATAAGAGGTGTTTTTGCAGAGACTACTATTTCATCTACTTGGTTTTGGTGGTATCTTGGAGGTGCAATTATTTCTAGCATAATTTTTAGGAAACTTTTTAAACTGCCCTAATCCTTTCTTCTTATGAATCAGGCCATGATAATGGAACTTCAGGAAAAATATTCCATCTCTAATCAGTTAGAAGAGCAATTTAATCTTATTAGTCAGCAGGTCAATGAGTTAGAAGATTTTGGGGTCCATCTTAGTGAGTTGGATTCAAGTAATGAAAATGAAATTTTAGCGTCGTTAGGAAAGGGGGTATATATTCCCTCAACCATAAAAGAGAAGGAATTGTATGTTAATGTTGGTTCAGGAATATTTGTTAAGAAAAAACCTGGTGAGGCGAAGAAAGTTGTTGAAGGACAATTAAAAGAGTTGGCTAAAGCAAGAGAAGAATTGGCAGAAAGAATTGAAGGTTTGAATGAAGAAATGAGAGAGTTAATGCAGAAGTTGGAAACTGAGAAGGCTAAATAATTTTATCTGCTTTTTTTATGAATCCGCTGTATTTTAAATTCCCAAGTTCAGAAATGATAGATTTGATGTTCTTTTTTGGAATTTTTTCAAATGCGGGATTCCTTATTTTAATATTTTTAGGGGCCTTTCTCCAAACCTCGTGAAAGTCTCTTTCTTCAATCTTAACATTTTTTGGAGAAAACTTCCAGGAATCTGCTATAATGTGAAGGGGGATATTATGGGTTTTGGCTATATCCGATATTGCTTCGCTTCCTATTTTATTTATCACTCCCGAATTTAGGATTGCATCTGCACCTAAAAGAATTAAATCCGCCTTTTCTATAGCATCATGCATGGCTGAATCTGCATATAATGTTGCCTTGATTCGTGCGTTGGCTAATTCCATTGCTGTTTTTCTACCTTGATAAAGAGGACGAGTTTCTGTTAATGAGACTGAAAACTTTCTGCCTTTCTTTTTTGAATATATCAGGGCCTTGACGACATTAGTTGAATGACAATGCGTGTAAATAATTTTTTTATTTTTGAGTACTTTGTAAACAAGAGAATTTATTCTGTCCTGTGCTTCGTCAAAATGTGAAAGAATACTTTTCCTAGACCATTTTTTTAGGAAATTTAACGAATTCACAAGGGTGGGTTCTGTTGGGCGAAGAGAAATCAACTTCTTTTTTGAAGAATGAGTGGGTTTTAACAGATAGGCTCTTATTGCTGCCTTGGCGACATTTGTGGCCCCCTGAATCTTAACTGATTTAATATCCTTGCAAATCTTTTCGAATTTATTCATAAAATAGACAAGAATTCTTCTTATAAAAAACTATTTAAGCTTATTACTGCTTTCTGATTCATGAGGGGTGAAGAATGTTAGAGATGTTGATGAGTCCTAAGAAGGCTGAGAGGAGGCCGTGGGAGCTGTTTTTTGTAGGTGCCTTTTATGCCACTCTCGCCATATTGATTACTAACTGGGTTTTTGCGAGAGATGCTGTTCTTTCACAGTATTCGAGCATTTTTGTGATTACATTTACTGTTATGTTTTCGATTCCCTTCATGTATTATGTCATAAGGTATGAAGAGAAGAAGGCGGCCACTATAAGCAGTTCATGGGAAAGATTGAAAGAACATAGGAAGGCATTATGGGCATTTCTCTGGCTTTTTGTTGGATTTGTTGTTGCCTTTTCTTTTTGGTATATCTTGCTTCCTACAACTGATGCTTATCGGGCTCCTGTAGAAACCTACTGTCAAATAAATAGGCCCGGGAATGCAGATCAATGCTTCGCTCAGTATGGGATAAAAGATTCTCCTACATCAACTCAATTTGCAACGACTAATGGAGAAAGACTATTCCTGATATTTACTAATAATATTTACGTTTTGATATTCATTCTTGTGTTCTCATTAATCTTCGGGGCAGGGGTGATTTTCATACTTGCTTGGAATGCGAGTGTCATAGCAGCAGCTATAGCCATATTTAGCAAATCTGAATTGAGTGCTCTGCCGCTTGCACTGGGAAGATATTTCATACATGGAATTCCAGAAATCGCAGCCTATTTTGTTGCTGCCTTAGCCGGAGGCATAATTTCCATAGCAGTTATAAGAAGAGATGTTGAAACAGAAAAATTTTGGGAAATTTTGCAAGATTCTTTGAATCTGATTATTGTTGCAGTGGTTGTATTGTTCTTGGCTGCCTTAATGGAAGTGTTCATTACGCCCGTATTTTTTAATTGAAAAGTTTAAATAATGCTCTATTATAGGATTTGAATGGACGAGGATACCATATTAAAAGAAAGGAAAGACAAGGTTTTTTCATATTTTAAGAATAAATTTGACTGGCTCATATATGTTGGATTGGCAATAATAGTTTTTATAGCTGTTAAAATTAGGACCTTAAATCTTCCAAGATTAAGGGATTCGACGACGGGAGGTTGGACGCTTGGACCTGATTTAGATCCTTTCTTATTTTTGAGGTGGGCAAAGTATATTGTTGAAAACGGCTCTTTGTATGCAATAGATAGTATGAGGTACGTCCCCCTCGGATTTAAGACTAGGGGCGAATTAATTCTTCACCCTTATATGATTGCCTGGTTCCATAATATAGCAAGTATATTTGGGTCGTCATCAGTTGAGCAATCTGCTGCATTATATCCAGTATTCTTTTTTGCTATAACAGTTATTGCTTTTTTCTTTCTTGTAAAGCAAATATTCTTAAAAGGAGAGGATGCCAATAAGGTTGGGATAATTGCATTAGTATCTTCTTTGATTTTAGTTGTTGCTCCTGTTCTGCTTCCAAGAACAATAGCAGGTATACCTGAAAAAGAATCTGCTGGGTTTTTCTTTTTGTTTGCTGCATTCTTCTTTTTCTTGCTTGGATGGGAGTCAAAAACCAAAAAGAAGATATTTGTCTCTTCTATCGTTGCCGGAATAATGACGGCTGGTATGGCATTAGTTTGGGGTGGATTTTTCTATATATTTATTGTTATTTCAATTACAACACTTGTAGCATTCTTGCTTGGAAAAGTCAGATCAAATCAAATTTATGGATATGGTGGATGGTTGGTTTCAGCTACAATTTTTATGACCCTGTTTAGTACAAGATATCCTGTGATGGGTTTGATTTCTTTAACTACAACAGGACCTTCTTATTTTGTTCTTTTCTTACTTATATTTGCAATGATATTAAACCATTTTAAAGATTCTAAATACGTGCAAAAACTGAATAGGATTAAGTTGCCAAGAAATTTGAGCATCTTGGTTGTGTTCACCATACTTGCCCTAATAATTTCTATGGTTGTATTTGGGCCTGGTTTCTTAGTACATAAGGTTTCAGATGTTAAAAACAATCTAATAAAGCCTGTTACAGACAGACTTGGTGTAACCGTTGCTGAGAATAGACAACCCTACTTCGGGGAATGGGCAGGCAATTTTGGACCTGATTTTGCAGGAATTCCAGTTATGTTTGGGATTTTTTTCATGGGTTCTATTTACTTATTCTATCAAATGTTGAAATTATTTCCGAAGAAAGAAAAAATAATAATGACTTGTGGTTATGTTGTATTCTTGTTTGCTATTGTATTTAGCAGATATAAATCTGGCAGTTTGTTGAATGGTGAAAATTTTGCAAGTATTTCGTTATATATAATTGGATTTTTAGTTTTGGTATTGACTCTTCTTTATTATTATATAAAACACGATAAACAAGGAGACTTAGGCAAATTTAAAAAGATTGATTATGGTAAGATATTCTTATTTGCATTTTTCTTCTTTAGCATTGTTTCCGCAAGAGGCGCAGTTAGATTGATAATGGTTTTGATTCCGAGTGCTGCAATAATAGCTAGTTACTTTGTCGTTGATGTTGCTTTCAAAGCTCGAAGGAAGGAAGGGGGTAAAAATGTTGCAATGTTAATAGTTGCAGCAGTCTTGGTTATTTTCCTGGCTTATTCTACTTTTGCATTTTATCAGGTAAGTAGTGGCACTGCTAGAAATTATGTTCCTTCTGTTTATAATCAACAATGGCAGGAAGCTATGTCCTGGGTTAGGGAAAATACCGATGAATCTGCCGTCTTCGGACATTGGTGGGATTATGGTTATTGGATTCAATCCATAGGTGAAAGGGCAACAGTTTTGGATGGCGGAAATGTTTATATTTATTGGAATTATCTTATGGGTCGTCATGTTTTAACAAGCAAAGATGATAAAGTTGGATTAGAGTATTTGTATAGCCACGATGCGACTCACTTGTTGATTGATTCAACAGATATTGGTAAATATACTGCATTTTCTAGCATAGGTTCTAATGAAGAATATGATAGGAGGAGCTGGATTCCTACTTTCTTAAAAGATGACTCTAGCACAGAGGAAAAGAAAAATAGCATTGTTACATATTATGCCGGTTCAACTAGTTTAGATGAAGATATAATTTATGTTGGTGAAAATGAAAAAAAGATGTTTTTGGCGGGTGTTGGAGACAGTGACTTGGACAAAGTGGGTAGCATTGCAGGACTTGGTGCAATAAAATTAGAAAAGAGTAAAAATGGGACTGGTATTGGAGTTACAGGATTATATGTTTATCAAGGCGTACCCTATGAAATACCTATAAGGTATGTATATTATGCAGGCACCTTAATAGATACTGGAAGAGGCCTGGAGGCGGGCGTATTTATATATCCTGCAGTGACTAGTAGCACGTCTCTTGATAGCGAAGGTGCTGCGATATACCTAAGTAAAAGAACATTTAATTCCAATATCGCTAAACTGTATCTACTTGGGTTAGATGATAATTACTTTAAATTGGAACATACCGAGGATGATTTCATCGTAGAAAGTCTTAAGCAACAAGGAATAACTCAAAGTGACTTTGTTTATTACAATGGACTTAGGGGGCCAATAAAGATTTGGAGTATTGATTATCCAGATGATATTTCTAAAAGGGATGAGTATTTAAGTAAAACTTTTCCTGGTGAAAACCCGCTCTTAAAATGATTGATTTTTTTATTGTCATTATTCTTTTTGTTGGGTTCCTAATCAGTTTAGGATTTATGCCTGCATGGATTAAAAAAGCTAAACAGATTGGCTTAAAATGGAAGGATATGAACAAATATGAAGAAAGATTTGTTGCAGGGTCTGGAGGCATTATTGTTGTTTTGTCATTTTTCACTTCTGTTTTTTTGTTGGTTGGATATAGTGCATTTTTTAGAAATTTTTTCGGAGAAGAACTATTGAAATTGTTTGCTCTCTTGACTACTATTATTTTTCTTGCCGGCATAGGTTTTATTGATGATTTAATGGGTTGGATGGAAGGGGGAATATCAAAAAAAACTAAGATATTGTTGATTTTAATTTCGGCAATACCTTTAGTTGCCATAAATGTTGGAAAGTCTGTTGTTTCTATGCCTTTTGTGGGTCCTATTGAACTTGGCTTGTTTTATGTTCTTGTTTTGATACCTATGGGTATAGTTGGCTCTTCAACAATTTTTAATATTCTTGCCGGTTTTAATGGGTTGGAGGCAGGACAAGGAATATTAATACTGTCTTCGCTTTCTCTGGTCGCATTTGCAATAGGAAGCCCCTGGTTATCTATCGTAGTGTTATGTATGGTTCTTTCCCTGTTGGGTTTCTTGATTTACAATTTCTCTCCTGCTAAAGTTTTTCCAGGTGATTCTCTAACAATTGCGGTTGGGGGGCTTATTGCAGTTACTGCAATTATAGGAAATTTTGAGAAGATTGCCGTATTTTTTATGATTCCTTATTTTTTGGAAGCGGGATTAAAAATTAGGGGTAAATTAAAAAAACAATCATTCGGTAAACCCAACCAAGATGGAAGTTTGGGTCTTCTTTATGGGAAAATCTATAGTTTGAACCATCTGGCTATACTCTTTATGAAAAAACTTGGAGTAAAATCTACGGAAAGAAGAGCCGTGATAATGATTTGGATATTTCAAATAATAGTAATCCTTGTCGGTTTACTTATTTTCAGAGGGGGCATATTTGGGTAAGATGCATCATGTGAAGAAAAAAATATGGGAAGGGAGTTTGGTTTTATTAATCACGTTTAACATATTTAATTTATTGAATTTTATTTTTCAATTCGCAATGGTCAGATTCCTTGACCTTGCTGAATATGGGGTGCTTGCTAGTTTATTTTCAATGATTTATATATTGGGTGTATTTTCCGAATCTATCCCAACAGTATTGAGTAAATATACAACAAATGAATCCAATAAAGGAAAATTGAAAAATATTCTTAAGAAATCATTAAAAAAGTCTATTTATGTCTCATTTTTGTTTTTTGGACTTTACCTTTTATTAAGCGTGGTTTTATCCCTTAAACTAAATATCCCTTATCTGCTTCTTATTATTACAGGTTTGATGATATTCTTTGCCTTTTTTGGTTCAGTTACTAGAGGGGTTATGCAAGGCAGAAAAAAGTTTTTTTCGCTTGGATGGAACTTAATTATAGAATCAGCAATTAAATTGGTTTTAGGTGTTAGCTTGGTTCTTATTGGATGGGGGGTGTATGGGGCGATGTTTGCAACAGTTGTTGGGGCAATGTTTGCATTCATAGTTTCATTTATACCCTTAAGACCTATAATAAAATCTAAAGAACAGAAAGCTTCTACTCCAGACATATATAAATACACATGGCCTGTGTTTGTTTTGACTTCTGTAATAATAATCTTTTACAGCATTGACGTGCTTATTGCAAGATTGGTTTTTCCAGATATTTTGGCAGGACAATATGCTGTAGCATCCACAATCGCTAAGATAATCTTTGTAGGGACTTTCCCTATAAGCAAGGTAATGTTTCCCCTAAGTGCTGAGAAAAGTCTGGACACGGGTCATCAGAAGAAAGTTTTAGTGAATTCTCTGATGTTGATATTGATTTTGATAGGAATCGGTCTTGTTATAACTGCCTTAATTCCTGAGTTTATAATATTCATTTTCAAAGGATATATCGTTAAGGAGTCTGCATCAGTATTGTTCTTGCTGTCTATTGCTACTGGATTAATTTCTCTTTCTAATCTCTTTGTGCTCTATAACCTGTCAATCGGTCGAATTAAAGGAGTCTATCTGTTCATATTCTTGCTTGTACTTGAAGCTTTGATGTTGTATGTATTTTCGTCCAGCATAATTGTATTTTCCTTAGCATTTATTGCGGCGTCATTAATTTTATTAATCGCTTCTATCCTGCTTATCCGAAGATGAAGGTCTCTATAATTATTCCAGCATATAATGAGGAAAAAAGAATAGGAAATACTCTTAATCGGTATAACGAATACTTTTCAAGAGTTTTAAAAGGGAGGGGGTTAGATTATGAAATTTTAGTGGTGATAAATAATACGACAGATAACACTAAAGGAGTGGTTGAAAAATTCTCTAAAAAAAATAAAAGAATAAATTATTTAGAGTTGGAAAGGGGTGGGAAGGGATTTGCAGTTCTTTCTGGATTTAAGAAGGCTCTGTCAAATGAAAAGAATGACCTTATCGGATTTGTTGATGCTGATTTAGCCACACCTCCTGAAGAATTTCACAAACTAATCAATTCGATTAAAAGGTGTGATGTTGCAATAGCAAGCAGGTTAAAAAAGGGGTCTAAGATTCTTCCCAAATTTACATTGAAGAAAAAATTAATTACTTTGGGATTCAGCAACTTTGTTAGATTTTTGATGATGATGCCCCATAAGGATACACAATGTGGGGCAAAGTTATTTAGAAATAATTCTGCTAAATATGTGGTTGAAAATGTTGTGATGTCAAAATGGGCATTCGATGTTGAGGTTTTGTATAAATTGAGAAAGGAAGGGCACAGGATAATTGAAGTTCCGAGTGTTTGGTTTGACGTTCAAGGCAGTAAGATTGATATTAAGAAAGACTCAATAAGGATGTTCCTTGCAATATGGCAACTGAGAATTGTAAATTCCCCGTTTAGAGGATTTTTGAAACCTGGAAAACCCATGATAGATTTTGTTTGGAGGTTTGTCAAATGAAAATAATTTTTGCTGCATCTGCCGGGGGGCATTTAACGGAATTATTAATGATAGCTAATAAAAAGGTTATTGGAAAAAATGATAAAATTATATTGAGTGAAAAAACTGACCGCACGAAAAATTTATCTGGAAAGGTTTATTTTTTTGAAGCCCTGGGATATAATCCTGTAAAATACATTCTTCCGTTATTGAGGTGTATGAAAATATTGAAAAGGGAGAAAGTTAAATTGATTTTGACTACCGGAGCAGAGGTGGGATTGGTTGCGATTATTGCTGGAAGATTGTTAGGTATTAAATCTGTTTTTATTGAAATTGCAGGCAATCCGAAAACCCCCTCTTTGGGAGGGAGGATGGCTTATCTTTTTAGCAACGTCTTTCTTGTCCAATATCCCGAGTTGGCTAAAAAATTTGGGAGAAAGGCAAAATATGTTGGGGGAATAATATGATATTCGTCAGTGTTGGGAACCATGACCAACAATTTACCAGACTGATAAAATGGATCGATTCAATTGCTCCAAAAATAAAAGAGAAAATTATAGTTCAGAGAGGTTATACAAAGTACGTGCCAAAAAATTGTGGAAGTTTTCAATGGTCGAAGAGTCTTTCAGATTATATTAAAAAATCAAATCTAGTTATAACCCATGCTGGCATAGGAACAACATTGGAAGTTTTGAAGAAATATAAAAAACCTTGCATCGTAGTTCCCAGACAACACAGTTATGGGGAACATATAAACAATCATCAAGTTGATTATTCCAGATTATTAGAAAAGAAAAATGTAAGGGTTGTATATGATGTTAGGGATTTAACTCCTAAATTATTAAATAAATATAGGAAAGTTGTAAAAGTTGAGAATAAGAGTTTTAATAGCCTTCAGGACTTTTTGAGCAGGATTATTAAAAAAACGGAGGCTGAAATTGGCGAAAAAATTAACTAATTGTCCGTGTTGCGATGGGATGATAGGTGTTTTATACGAGGAACTTTATGATAAGAGCTATATGGTTCCTGGTAAATTCAAGATGTTTAGGTGTAATAGATGTGGACTTGATTTTATTAATCCAATTATGAATGAAAAAGAATTAGGAAAATATTACCCAGAAGATGAATATTATTCTTTTTACGATTATAACAAACTAGCGCTTGTCTACCATAAAGTTTCGGCCCTGTATCATTCTAAAAAGAACTTTTTTGTGTCTATTTTGCTCAAACCTTTTTCTTCTTTATTATACACTTATAAATTAGGGAAAGGGAAAAGCATTTTGGAGATTGGATGTGGAAATGGAATGATGCTTGAAATTTATAGGAGCTATGGGCTAAAAACTTCTGGATTAGAGCCATATGGTCCTGAATTAACAAAAAGAGAAACAAATCTAGGGATCTTGAGAAAAAATATAAAAGATGTCCAATATCCCGAGAATAACTTTGATTATATAGTGATGAAGGAAGTTTTGGAGCACGTCCCTGACCAAGAAAGTGTTTTGAAAAAGTGTTTAAAGTGGTTGAATCCGGGAGGGAGGCTGATTATTACTGTTCCTAATACTGATAGCTTATGGAGAAGAATTTATGGAAAAAATTGGTTTGGATATGATGTTCCAAGGCACATCTATAATTATAGTCCAAAAAATATATCTATTCTTCTTAAAAAAATTGGTTTTAAAATCAACAATATAAGAGTTTATGACACTCCTTATATGATCGATGGATCTATGAAATTTGAGAGAGTAGACAGAACTGGAAAAAAAGAACACCGGGTAATATTTTCTAATTTTTCAAAGATTATTTTAGTCCCTATTAGCTTATTGGTTAATTATTTTAAGAAAGGCTCTCTAATGGAAATAGAGTGTGTTAAATAACTAAACAAGTGAGATTAATTTTATAAACCATCTATTAATAGACAAATATGGCTAACTGGCCAAAGATAAGCATTGTTACTTGTACTTATAATGGAGAAAGAGTAATTGAAGATTATTTTAAATATATTTTTTCTCAAGATTATCCTAAAAACAAAATTGAATTAATTGTTGCAGATGGGGGAAGTAGTGATAGAACCCTCGACATAATAGAAAAATATAGGAAGAAATATCCTAAAATAATCAAATTTATGCATAACCCTCGGCAATATTCTATGGGAAAGGGCATGGGGATGGACCTAGCAACCCGAAAGGCGAAGGGAGAATTTATTGTTCAACTTGGCCAAGATAATTTGTTAGTTCAAAACGATTGGTTGAAAAATATGATAAAAATCCTTATTGAGAATCCGAAGATTACTGGTGTTCAGTCCCGGCTTTTTATTCCTAAAAATGCATCTATGACTGATAAATATGTTAATGCTATCGGCATAGAAGACCCTTACGCTATTCCTTATTCCTTGACAGCCCAAGTAGCATTTTACCCAAAAAAATTCAAATATGATAAGAAAGGTGATTTTTTCATATATAGAATAGACAAGGATAATTTTTATTACGCGGGCGATAATGGGTTTGTGATAAGAAGAAAGGAGTTTTTAGAAACTGGAGGATATACCCAAGACATAGATAATTTTTATAGAATGGCTGAATCCGGGAAGAGATATTTTATTGCCGTTCCAAGAGATATCAGACTTTATCATAAAACTACAACCTCGCTAGAACATATGGTTAAGAAAAGAGTGTTTTACATCGGACATTACCTAATCAAGAATTATGGGGAAAGAGATTTCTATTGGATGGACTTTAAGAGAATAAGTTTTATGAGAAATTTAAAATTTTTATTAACTGTTGCCCATAACTTCTTATTTATTCCTGGTGTTTTTCAAGGATTGAGGATGGCGTTGAAAGAGAAGAAAGGATATTGGTTAATACATCCGGTGATGTTGTGGGTTATTACGATGGCATACATATATGCATTCTTTTATGCTAAAATAGGCAAGAAGCAGACTAAAGCAGATATTTGATTAGTTAACTTTTATTTCTAATTCACCTGACTTAACTCTTTGAACCATGTCATTTAAGATAACTATCTTATCCACGGGAACTGTTGCGATTAATCGAGCTAGCCAGTGTGACTCCCAAATCGCTCCTGCTCCCTCCATGTCCTCTAATCCTTCTCCAGCATCATTTCCTCCGATGTTTAAGGTAAGATAATGGTCTGGTCCTCTTTGAATCATCCAATCTAGATTTGAGATGCCCATACCATACATATGCCTCTCTTTTCCTAATGCTGGACAAGGTACAGGGGAGTCTAAGTCAACCCAAGAAACGATCCCATATTTCTCTGAAAGACTTCTTGTGCTTCTTCTAGGACTCTGGTAACATCCTCTTTCCAGTTATAGATTCTATGTTCCATGCGTTGAGAAACATAATCTTCATCAAGTCCTAAATCTGGAAGCCCTTCTTTCATCTCTCTTACTAAAGCATCTATCGGGCGCTCTCCTTCTTCCACATGTCCTCCAAAAAGAATAACGGCTTTGGGTCAATAGAAACAATAATTTCCAGGTCGAAATAAGTCTGTCCTGGGATAATCTGATTTATCGACTTCCCTTCCTTGTAAAAGATAATCCGTGTCATATCTGGGGCCACTTACTAATAATAAGCTAACTGCAACATCTGTGTCTTCTGCCGTGATTAATTTTTGAAAATGTCTTTTTAATTCTTTTTGGAGATTTCTATCATAGAGAGTAGTAAAAATTAGGGGAAAGATTGGAGGTTAGTGCTGAAAACTCTTCTGGGGTAATGTGTCCGGATTTGTTAACAGGAGATGTTGATTTTGTTGCTCAAGTATTGGCAAAGGATTCTTTTGAACCTTCTACCCGATATTTATTGACAAGAGCGCTTGGTGGGGCGGTTTTAGATTATTCTGGAAAGGATATAGGAAATAAAAATGGAGGCCTGTGGGAAATCACTATGAGGCCCTTTTATTAACTCGTTCTTAAGAATTAGGGAAACAAGTTTGGAAGTGTGTAGGGCTAACTCGGTCTAACTGTCCAAACATCACCGAAAGCAAAGGCGTCCTTTCTTTCCGTATCAGGTTTTTTTGGATTGTAAGTCCTATCCATCAAATGCAATACAGTTGCCTTTTCATTTGCCAAAGGCATATAGCCGTGCCAATATCCAGGAGGTGTTTTTACTAGAATTGAGTTCTTTTCTCCAATTGTGAGGACTTTTATTTTGGCTGGCTCTTGAGAATCATCGACTAAAACATATTTGATGTTTCCTTTTATACAGGTTGTATAATCTGTTTGTTTCGAATGTTTATGGAGCCCTTTTATTGTTCCTGGATAGAGTTCGGAAACTAAAGTTTGTCCAAATTTACCTGAAAACAGATTATCATCATTCCTAACAACTTCAAATAAATATCCTTGACCGTTTGCAATGACATTGAGCTTTTTTATTTCGACACCTGGAAAATCTTCAGAGTTTGGATTATTGGAAGGCTTGTTTGTTGATTCTGGTTCCAGAATTCTCGGGGTTGGATAATGGACAATAAATCGGCCTCCTCTTTTTAAAAATTCTGATTCTTTTTGCATTATTTCTTCTGCATGGTTCCATGCTGAAAGTAAAGCGTAATCTGCATTATCTTCGTGAAAATGTTCCGGAGAAACTATAGGGATGTGCTTTCCAGGGGAAAATCTACCTTGTTTGAAGGGTGTGGAATCTGAAATATATTCCAAAGTTTCCCTGCCTATATCGCAGTAATTTTGGACTATCGTTCCTTTTGAAGCTGCAGCATAACCTACTATTTTCTTTCCTTCATCCTTTAATTTTCTTAAAAGGGCTTTTAATTCTATTCTACTTTGTTCTACTTTCTTTGAAAGTTCTAGATATGGTTGAATTGTATCAATGTCTTTTTCTTTTTCCTCCTGGAGATATTTTTTTAGTCTGTCTGTTTTTGGATAGTCGCCTTTTCTGCATGCATAAACCCTCATGCTTCCTCCGTGAACCCATTGTTTCTCAGCGTCAAATACTTCTAAGCCATATCTTTCGAATAAATTGGATAAGGAGGTTAATGAAAAATACCAAACATGTGCGTCATAAATCTGATCATATGAAACCTTTTCTAATATTTCTGGAATGTATGGGTCTTCCGTTATAAAGACTCCTTTGTTGGCTAAAAGCCTTTCTATTCCTTTCATACAACTGCCTATTTCGATTATACTTAACAAAACATTGGTTGAAAAGATTACCTTAAAGTTTCCTTTTTCTGCTAGGATTTTCCCTGCAAGCTCTTCTGTAAAAAATTTTGAAATTGTTTCAACTCCTTGAGTTCTTGCAACGTCAGCTACATTATCTGAGGGTTCAATTCCGAGAGTTTTGTTATTTTTAAAGGCCTTTAATAGGATTCCATCATTGCTTCCGATATCTAAAACCTGGGAATTTTCATCCAAAAATTTTTCCTCGGCTTCTTTGGCCATCTCTGCAAAGTGCTTCTCCATGAATTTAGAAGTTGATGAAAAAAATGCATAATGGGTTTTTCCAGCATCATCTGGAACAATATACTTACTATAGGGTGGCATTTCTATCAGTTGAACCATTTTACACTCTTCACAAAATCCAACGTCCAGGTTGTAGTAAAATTCTCCTTTTTCAAGAGTCTCTTTTGTAAGAAATGCATTGGCTATAGGCATTTTACCGAATGAAATGAACTTTACAAGAGCTGGCTTATTACAAGCCTTACAAATAAATTTCTCAACTCCGAAAAGCATAAGTCAGATTTAAAAAATCAGTTTAAATAGTTTTGTCTTATGTAGTATATAATACATAAATCTTTATTAATTGTTCTTGGGCTGATTTGAAATGTTGAACAAGAAGGTTTTGATTACTGGAGGATTGGGGTTTATTGGTAGTAATCTGGCTAAAAAATGTCTTGAGCTGGGCGCTGATGTGGAAATTTTTAGTAGTACTCTTGAGAAGGAAATTAACATCAATGATTTTAGAAGCCGGTTAAAAGTTACATTAGGGGATATAACAAACTATGGTGATGTAAAAAAAGCAGTTGTTGAAAAAGACTTTATATTCCATCTTGCCGGACAGACAAGTCATTTGGTTGCTATGGAGAATCCTTATCTTGATATTGATGCTAATCTTGTTGGGACAATTAATGTTCTGGAAGCTTGTAGGAAATTAAATAAGGGTGCAAAAATTTTAGGGATTGGAACAATTTCGCAAGTTGGATTGTCAGAAAAAGAGAGTAAAGAAGGACTAAAAGATGATCCTGTGGAAATTTATTCTGCTAACAAACTTATAACAGAGAAATATTTTCAAATCTACAATAATTCCTATGGGGTAAAAAGCTGTTTTCTTAGATTAAGCACTGTATATGGGCAAAGGCAAAGATTGGATAATGCGAAGAGGGGAATTACCAATTATTTTATTGGAAGGCTTTTTAGGGGAGAGGATATAACTGTTTATGGAAAAGGTGATTTTATTAGGGAATATTTACATATAGATGATGTTGTAGATGCCTTAATATTGGCTGCTGTTAAGGATGTGGAAGGGGTTTTTGTTTTGGGGGGGGATAGGATGAAATTTATTGAAATGGCTTCAAAGTGTGTTGAAGTCTTTAGAGAGATAACCGGCAAAGAGGGGAAAATGAAATTTGTCGAATTCCCCGAATATGAAAAAAAGATAGATGCTGGAAATAATTATGTAAATTGTCTGAAGGCTAAAGAGGTACTTGGGTGGTATCCTAAAACTAGATTCGAACAAGGGATTAAAAAAACGATAAATTACTACTTGAAAGAAAATAAGCTAGAGGGATATTTGAAATGTTGAACAAGAAGGTTTTGATTACTGGAGGATTGGGGTTTATTGGTAGTAATCTGGCTAAAAAATGTCTTGAGCTGGGCGCTGATGTGACTATATTGGACAACTTGATGGATGATACCGGATCTAATTTATTCAACATAGAAGAAATAAAAGAAAAAATTGAGTTTATAAGAGGTGATATAAGAGATAGGGATTTGATGGAAGAGGTTGTGAAAAATAAGGATATAATTTTCAATTTGGCAGCCCAGGTAAGCCCTGTTCTTTCTATGGAGAATCCTTATCTTGATATTGACATAAATTGTAAAGGCCAAATAACGGTATTAGAGGCTTGCCGAAAAAATAACCCTGGTGTTAAGATAATTTATTCTGGAACTAGGACTCAAACTGGTGCTGTTAAAAGTGGCATAATAGATGAAAACTGTGAAGACAATCCAAGCGATATTTATGGTGCTGGAAAATTAGCAGGAGAAATTTATCATTTAATTTATAACAAAGTTTATGGTATTAAAACATGTTCTCTAAGATTTACAAACATCTATGGTGAGAAGGCACAGATAAAAAACCCTAAATATGGGGTGATAAACTGGATGATAGGTCGTGCTGTTTCTGGAAATTCTCTTGCTGTGTTTAAACCCGGAGACCAGTTGAGGGACATCTTGTACATAAACGATGCCGTAGATGCCTTAATATTGGCTGCTGTTAAGGATGTGGAAGGGGTTTTTGTTGTTGGCTCAGGAAAAGGGGTGAAATTTGTAGATATTTCAAAATCAATTGCGGAGGTTTCTGGAAATGTTAAAGTTGAACTGGTGGATTGGCCCGAAAATAGAAAAAATATTGAAGTAGGGGATGCTGTTTTGGATATTGGCAAGATTATGGACTTGGGGTGGTCGCCAAAGGTGTCTTTATATGAAGGATTGAGAAAAACAGTAGATTTTTATAGAAATCATTTAGACAAATATATTATGGAAGGAAAAAAGTTTTGATTACCGGGGGATTAGGCCATATTGGGAGCAAGTTAATTAGAGAGTATTCTAAAAGAGAAGATATAAGCTTGATTAGAATTTTGGATAACTTTTTGGTCCAGAGATATTGTTCATTGTTTAATCTTCCTGAAAGCAAAAAATATGAGTTTATAGAAGGAGACATTATCAATCAGAATGATTTAGAAGAGGCTATGAATGGAATAGATTTGGTTATACATTTAGCAGCAATTACGGATGCTCCAGCTACTTTACAAAACAAAGAAGAAACATTAAGAGTTAATCTAGAGGGAACTAAGAATGTTATAGAATGTGCGATTAAAAATAAAGTTAAGAAATTTCTATTTCCCTCGACAACTAGTGTATATGGAGAAGCAGAGGGATTTGTGGATGAAGAATATTCTGACAATTTATACAAACCCTCTAGTCCCTATGCAGAGGCTAAAAAGATTGCTGAAAAGCTAGTTCTTGAAGCAAATGGCAAGGGGATAGAAACCAATGTATTGAGGTTAGGAACTATTTTTGGAACTAGTATTGGCATGAGATTCCATACTGCAGTAAACAAATTCTGTTATCTTGCTGCCTTGAATAAGCCATTAACTGTCTGGGATACTGCCCTGAATAACAAAAGACCTTATTTGGGATTGGATGATGCAATTTCTTCATTTATGTTTGTTGAGAAGAAAGGGGTACCTGGAGAGCTTTATAATGTCCTTACAAAAAATTATACCGTCCAGGAAATGATTGATAAAATTAGGAAAGTGGTTCCTGATTTGAAAGTCGAAATTACGAAATCGCCTATCTTGAATCAGAAATCATATAACGTTTCTGACAAAAAGATTAGAGAGCTTGGTTTTGTTCCCAAGGATAATATTGAGGATTCTGTGAAGGATACGATAAATTTGTTTAAGGCTATCAAAAACCCATAATTTTGAGTATCTAAATAAATATAAATGGTTTATTGGAAAAATTTTAATGGAAACGGAGGATAGAATAAAAAATAGTTTTCAGAACTTAAAGAAAGATATTGAAAGTATTAAGAAATCGATAGATTCTTTGAAGAAAGATGATTTTTCTAAATCTGATGGAAGAATTTTTACATCTAAACCGTCCGTAAATTCAGACATGCTTGATGCTGTTAAAGAGGTTTTTGAATCTGGAATTTTCTCGAATGGTGAAAAGTCAAAAGATTTTGAGGAAAGTTTTGCGAAATTTACTGGGGCAAAATATGCTATTGCTGTTTCCAATGGCACTGCAGCTATAGAAATAGTGTTGCAGGCATTGGGAATAAAAGAGGGGGATGAGATTATTGTTCCTTCATATACAACTATGCCTAGTATCGAGCCAATAATTGGAGTGGATGCGAAACCTGTATTTGTGGATATTGATGAATTTTTTACAATTAATCCAAAAAAAATAGAAAGGGTGATTACAAAAAAGACAAAAGGCAATAATTCCAGTCCATTTATATGGAAACTCGGCTGATATTGGTAAAATAAAAAGAATTTGTGATAAACATAAATTGTTATTGGTTGAAGATTGCGCCCAAGCCCATAATACCCTTTATATGAACAAACATGGGGGTACTTTTGGTGATGCTGGTTGTTTCAGTTTTTATCCTACGAAAAATATTACGGTCTTGGGAGAAGGGGGAATGATTATAACCAATAATGAGAAGTTAGCTAAAAAAATGAGAAAAATCGTTAACCATGGTGAAGAGGGAGATATTCCCATGTAGTCTTAGGTGGGAATTATAGACTTGGAGAAATTTCTAGTGCTATTGGTCTAGAACAGTTGAAACTAATTGAAAGATTTACGGATAGAAGAAGAGAAATTGCTCGAATCTATGATTGAAACTGGAAAAGTAAAAAAATAATCTTACCTAGAGAGCCAAAATACTCTCGACATTCATATCATCTATATGTTATAAGGGTTAATCCAAAAAAGAGAGATAAAATAATTGAAGAATTAAGAAAAGAAAACATATTTCTTGGAATCTATTATCCCGTGCCTTGCCATTTGCAGAAAGTTGTTCTGGATAGATTTGAAAGAAAGAAACTCTTGAATACCGAGAAGAGAGTCAAAGAAATTATTTCGCTTCCCATGTACCCAAATTTAACTGATGACCGGGCAGTTAGAATAGCAAAATTAGTCAAAAAATTAGCTTGAGGTTTCCTGTCTAAATGTTGGTCGACTTTGCAAATCCTTGTCTATTAAGAATTTACTCGATTTAAAGAGGCTTTCAAAGGTTCCTGCGTCTGACCAGAATCCTTTTATAATATCATACTTGCAATTTCCCTCTTTGACATAGAAATCAATCGCGTCTGTTATTTCTAGTTCTCCTCTTGCAGATGGAGACTGGCGATTTATCTTTTCAAACACTGTTGAATCAAACATGTATAATCCAGTTATTGCAAGATTTGATTTAGGATCTCTTGGTTTTTCTTCCACATAAACAACTTTATCCTCTTCTACGACAGCGCATCCGAAACGTCTGCCTGACTCGATTGACACTTCTTTCAAAAAAATTCTTGCGCCTGATTCTTGTTTTTCAAATTCTTGTACAAATTGAAATATATCGTCCTCAAAAATATTATCTCCTAAAATTACGATAACTTTATCTTCCCCTACAAATTTTCTCCCTACATTTAATGCTTGTGCTATCCCTCCTGCTTCTTCTTGGATGTCGTATGCTAAATCCACTCCGAATTCCTTTCCTGAGCCAAGTAAATTTAGAAAATCTCCTGCGTGTCCTGGTCCAGAAACAATTAAAATATCCTTTACGCCTGCATCTGCTAAAGTTTTGATTGGATAATATATCATTGGCTTGTTGTATACGGGCAATAAATGTTTATTCGTAACTTTTGTACACGGATACATCCTGCTTCCTGTCCCCCCTGCCAAAATTATTCCTTTCATGAAGTTCTCCTCCCTTCAATATTTTTTAAAGGTTCCCACCACCAGCTGTTTTGTTTATACCATTGTACGGTCTCATTAAGCGCGCTATCAAAACTATGTTTGGGATTCCAACCCATGGATTTTATCTTTGAACAGTCTAAAGAATATCTTAAATCGTGGCCTTTTCTATCTTCTACATATTTTATTGATGATTCATCCGCACCTAAACAGGATAGGATGGATTTTGTTAAATCCAGATTTTGTAGCTCATTCCCTCCGCCGATATTATAAACTTCTCCTGGCTGGCCATTGTGGATGATAAAGTCTATAGCCTCGCAATTATCTGAAACGTGTATCCAATCCCTTACATTCTTTCCTGTTCCATATAATGGAACCTTTTTCTCTCCGATTAAGTTTGTTATGAATAATGGCATGACTTTTTCAGGGAACTGATAAGGACCAAAATTATTTGAAGATCTTGTTATGATTATGGGTTGATTAAATGTTCTTATGTTCCCCATGCACACCATTTCTGCTGCAGCTTTTGAAGCACTATATGGAGATGAAGGGTTTAACAAATCTTTTTCTGTGCTTGATTTAGAATCAAACCCTAAGGAGCCATAGACTTCATCAGTAGATATTTGAATAAATAACTTGGCCTTTTTTCTTCTCGCGGCCTCTAAGATTGAGTGTGTTCCAAGAACATTATTTTCTATGAATACTTCTGGTTCGTTAATAGAATTATCCACGTGTGATTCTGCGGCGAAATTGACTACTATATCCCCTTCATCTACGAGGTGTTGCATAAGGGCATAATTTTTAATATCTGCTTTGATAAATTGATAATTATCGGATTTTATATCTCTTAGATTTTCTAGATTTCCTGAGTAACTCAGCTTATCTATATTGATTACCTTATAATGGGGATACTTATTAATGATACATCTGATGAAATTCGAGCCTATAAATCCGGCACCTCCTGTGACTATCACTCTTTGGGCCATATTAAGCAAAGATTTGAGGGTAATTTAAATTTAATTATCTGTCAATATATAGTTTTTTATCTTGAAATCTCGTAGATAAATGTATCTTGGTGAGTTGAAGCAAGCCTGAAAGTGATTCCATCAATTTCCATTGTTTCCTTGACGGTTTGCTGTTGATTTATCAGGTCTAATTGAGTATCCATGAAAGGTACTTCTATAGAGCCGATTATCGTCTGGCCATTTTGTGAATTTTGGAAATAATTCAGTTGAACCATCCAGGGGGGTAGGGCAGGTTCAAATATATAGATTACAAGATATCTTATTTCTGGGTTATCCTTCATGGCTTGGGTGAATTCTTCCAAAGAGACTTCGGAAAAACGTTTCTCAAATATCCATTCAGGGTCTTCTACATTTCTTTCCGAGTAATAAGCTAAGACAGGGGTGGGATAGCCTAATGCTGAATCAGAGGGATTTGAATTTGATTGGATAAAAAGTCCTGCTTCCTTTACTCCTGTGAATGAACTTACTTTCGATTTTATTATTGGGTCTGCATGCTGGATTTGATAGTATCCGCCGTAGCCCACTAAAACAACGATTATGATTATAGGAATGTATTTGTGATATTTCTTGAAAAAATTCGCAATAATGGTTGTGCTTCGAGAAATACAGATAAATGAGCCCATTAAAAGAGGAAAATACCACCTGGGTTCTCCGAAGTCTCCTTGTGCTTGTTGATAGAAGAGAAAATAAGATAATGTAATTGCTATCGTTAATATGAAAAACAAATCTGAACGAACTTTTGAATTCTGGGATTTTCTAATATGTCCAAGTGAAATGAATATGTTAGCCAACAGGGCTAGTGCGCCTAACCAGAACAAATAAAGAAGTGGGCTTGCTAATGCATTTGAAGTATTTTGAAAAAACGCTGAGAAAACATCGAAAGGCAATAAATTGAAGGGTGTTTCTCCACTCGTATACTTAGCAGCCACTTTTGTTATTGGTGCGAGAAATGCAAAAAACTCCAAAAATAAGATCAACGGAATTGAAACTGCAAGAGCTATCCAATTATATTTATCTTTTACTAGATGGGTAAATTTTCTAGTAAGCAACATGTAAATGATAAAGAAAAATCCAAATACAAAATACCCACGTCTGAATCCGTATGAAAGAACAGAAAGTACTGCTACAAGAGGAATTGCCCAATGGGATTTTATTTTTCCAAAGATTAGTTTTTTCTTCTCATATCCTTGCCAAAAGACTAATATAGCAAGTAGGCCAAAGAACAAGGCAGGTATCCCTAAATGAAACCTCATGCTATTGAATAAGATAGACCACAACGTAGCCATTAAAAAAGCAGAAATTAAGGCTATCTTTTTGTCTTTATAAGCCTCTACTGAAATAAAATAAACTATTGCAATTATTAATATCGAGGGCAATATTTCTAAGATAAATTTGATTGCTACTTCGGAAAGTGCAAATTTAAACAAAAGTGCAACTATATAGTAGAACAAGGTGTTGTGCTGAGAAGAGACAGACCATTCTACCGGAAATCCGGCGAGATTCTTTGCATAAGCCATATAATCCGCCTCATCCCACCATAAAGGTTGAGATTTTGTAAGTGAAAAATAATAAAGACGAATTACAATTCCGAGAATTAAAATTGTAATAAATGTTAGGGTGTAAGGGTCTTTAATCCAGGCTATAACCTTATTTTTTCGACTTTGTATTATTTCTGAGGAATCATCCATTATGTTTTAGGGGCAAGAGGTTTTTTATTAGTTTCTAATTTAATTTACTAAGGACTTCTGAAACAGATATGCTGTTTACAAGCTCTTCTGAATATTGGTCACTTTTTTCTGGGAAATAGTCATAAAGCATCGGAGAAACTACTTTTTTTAAAATCCCATAGCCTTCTATTTCGTCTGGAGAAGTTACGAAAAAAAGACAAATAGTTGGCTTTTCAAAAGAAAGGGCTATGTGAAGTGCAAAGGAATCTGAGCAAACAATGGTTGATGGAAGACTAATAAGGGAGAAAAACTCTCTGTCTGTGTTATTTGGATTATTTTTGTACATCCTTATTCCTTCGGATTTCAATTCCCCTACAAGTTTTTTATGAGTGTCTATTTCGTCAGGCCCACCAAAAAGAAGCACATTTTTTCCAATCTTATTTAATTCTATTATAAGATTTTTTATTTTGTTCGGGGCCCAGGCCTTTGAAGGCCATCTCTTTCCAGAGCCCATGTGTATTCCTACTAAATCCTCGGGATTTAAATTGTTGTCTTGTAAAAATTTCTGAGCATAAGACTTTTCATTTTCTGTTAGATATATCCTGGGTTTTTGCTTCTTAAATTCTAATTCTGCCAAGGAAAACATCATTTCCTGATAAGTCTTTTTATTTTCTCTTTTTAAATCATCATCGAATAAAGTGTTAAGATAATACTCGGCACCTTGGTTGAATGAAATAGGGTAACCAAATTCTTCTGAGAAACCAAGTTTCTTTTCTGCTGAAACCTGTTTCGCTACATCCGTTGCTTCTTTTTCTATGTCAAAATTGTACAAAATGTCAAACTTTTTCTCAGTAGAAAATGGAGGTGTTTTTATAGAATCGATTAAAGGATGGTTTTCAAGAATCTTAGAGGAAGAATTTTTGGTAACCCATGTGATTTTTGAATTGGGGAATTTTTCCTTTATTGCAGGTAATACTGATAATGTTCTTACTACATCTCCCTTGGCTCCAAGCTTGATTATTAATATTTCCATGCATTTCGAAAAGGGAAGGATTTTTTAAAGGTTATTGATGTTTAATCTAGGATAAAATGAAAGCCTATATTGCTGGGAAACTTGGAACTGAAAGTGAAAAAAAGTTACTTGTGGATGTAGATAAGTTATGCAAGAGTCTGGGGGTTAAAACCTTTCTACCCCATAGGGATGTTGGTCTTGCGGAATCAATTGAGGATGTAGATAGAATTTTCAGAGGAGATATAGAGGAGGGGTTTAAGGGAGTGGGTTTAGTGATTGCCGTGTTAGATGGGCTTCACGTGGGAGCTGGAACTTCATGGGAGTTAGGTTATGCATATGCAAAGAAAATTCCTGCTATTGGGCTAAAAACCGATGAATCTCCCGAAGATGCTTTAGAATATCTTAGTTCAATTTTAATTGCTTCCATGACCATAGTTAATGACCTTGATAAATTGAAAGAAGAAATTAAAAAACTAATCTAATGGTTTTGTTGATTGAATTTCATTTTCTCTCCACCCATCCGAATAACTTGCTTTTTTCATTTCAATAAATGCTTTGATGTAAATGTATAATCTTGCAGGATATAATTGGATAGTGTGGTAAATTTCCCTTAAATTTGAAGGGTAAACCATTGCAAAGAACATCCCTTCTTTAATTTCGTTGAATAAGGATTTTGTTCTTGGCATATCGGGTGCGATTTTATTAAGATTCTCATGGGCTTTTACATTTCTTACTTTTTGATTCAACCAATCTTTCCAATTTGAAGGGTTTTTTACATAAACTTCTGCTCTATCGGCATATGCTATTTGATATCCCTTTTTCCAGAAAAGAAAGGGGATTATGCTATCTTCGGATGTTTTTGATGGGAAGCTTGTGATTACCCCATTCCTTATTGCAAAAAGATATCCGGAGCATTCAAAGAAGCTTTTTTTTCTTGCCAGATTTCTTCTTGCTTTATCTATCCCTGCGAAAGCTATTTTACTCCATAAGCCATACTTAGTTTTTCTTGAGTCTATTGAAATAGGTCTTCCAGTTACACACCCTACTTTAGGATCTTTAAATTTCTCCAAAATTTCAAGGACTGCATTTTTTGAGACATAAACATCTCCATCGGTTAAAACAATGATATCGTTCTTATTCTTGGAATAAATTTGCTCAAATAGGATATTCAAGGCGTAACCTTTTCCATCTCCAGGGTCTAGAAAGAAAGACACTTTTTTGCTCCTTATTCGCTTTTTTACATAATCCCATACTTCTGGAAAAGGGTCGACTAGAATAATTTTGAATTTTTCTTTTAAATTTTCTTGCTCCAATAATCTATTTATTGCTCGAACTGTTGATTTTGGTTCTTTATATGAGGTTATTACAATATGGATCATTCTACTTCAAAAGGATAATCTTCCGGCCTAATGAGGACCGTTTTTTCACCCCTCTGATTGGTTAACTCTAGCCTACACTTCCTTTTGCCTTGTTTTCCAATCTCTGAAAACTCTATGTTCTGTATCTTCAGTTTTTGACCTGCTAGATTCACTATCTGGCCTACTTTTAGGTCTTTTGCCATCTTTTTCATGAGGGGGGAGATAAAAGCAAACTTATAAAGGTTATTAATCTGGAAAAAATATGAAAAATGCCATAGTTCTTTGTTCAGGGGGGTTAGATAGTGTGGTTACAGCCCATTATGTCAAATCTTTAGGCTATTGCAATATTAAGGTGCTTTTTTTCGATTATGGTCAAAAAAATATTAAGGGTGAATTGAAATGCTCAAAAATTTGTTCTGATTTAATTGGGGCAGATTTTGTTAAGATTAGACTTAAGGAGCTCGGGGAAATTTCTGATTCCTTAATTAATAAAGGTGGAAAATTCAAAATGCTTGGTAGGAAAGATTTAAAAGACACATCTAAGGAAAGTGAGAAATGGTATGTCCCTTGTAGAAATCTGATCTTTTTATCCTATGCCCTTGCGTTGGCAGATAGTGAACTAATGAAGAAAACTAAATATGATGTTTTTGTTGGATTTAAGAATGAAGGAAAAGAAAGTTATCCTGATACAACAGATGAGTTTGTAAAGCAAGTTAACTTGATAGGTGAGAAATCCTGTTCTGGGAAAATTAATGTCCTCGCACCATTAATAAAAAAAGATAAAGAGGACATTATTAAACTTGGGGAAAAAATAGGTGTTGATTTTAGAGATACATTTAGTTGTTATACTAGTATAGATGACTTGCATTGTGGTTCTTGTCTAGCTTGCATGTTGAGAAAAGAAGGCTTTTATTGGGCTAATGTGAAAGATGAAACAAAATATTTAGCTAATTAATCTGACAATGGTTTTTGCTACCTTGTTCCATTCAAATCTTTCCACAGATTTTTTAGCATTTTGTCTTAATCTTTGATTTTTAGACCGGATTGCGAGATTTAACTTTGAGGATAGACTTTTTGCATCTCCTGTTTTGAAGAGAAATCCGTTTTTACCATCTTCGATTATTTCTGTTGAACCATGAGTATTTGAAGCAATAACTATCTTCCCCCTAGACATGGCTTCTATAAGTGACTGGGGCATCCCTTCTCTCTTTGATGGTAAGACAAATATTCTAGCGGAGTCTAATTTCTTTATCTTTTTCTTCGTGTCGTAAATAGGTTCCGAGAATGAGACTCTTTTATCGAGATTATTTTTAGATATTAATTCCTTAAGAAAAGTTAAATATTCTTTTTCTGCTGGTCCTACAATCTCTAGTTTTATTTTCTCATTTTTGATTAAAGACATTGCTCTTATTAGGGTTTGAAGGGATTTTAATGGGGAAACTCTTCCCAAGAAAAGAATTTTATTTTGTTCTCTTGCCTTCTTTTGTTTGAAGAATTCTTTAGGTATTCCGTTAGGGATATAGGCTATTTTGTTTTTATCGAGTCCTAATTTTCTCAGAAAACTTTCTTCCCATCTTGTTATTGTTATTATTTTGTTAAACTTGTTTAATACCTTAGGGGCGATTAGCGAGTCATATAATTTTACCAATACTGAGGCCATATTGCCCCTAGTTATATTATCGTGAGAAAAGGGGGCATGGGTAACTAAGAATACTCTTGAGCCTGTAATTTTTGAATATTTTATGGCTAAATTTGTATGTGGGTGCCTATATGAATGAGCCATTACTATGTCTGGCTTATATTCCAGAAAATCCTTTTTGAAATTCCAGTACATGAAACTTTCGCCCCCGAGTTTCTTGAAAGGAAATCTATGAATCTCAATAAGCCCTATTCTTTCAGAAGGTTTTGCAATTTTGTTTGACCCCTTCACTGCATTAGACGAGAATACCTTAACTTTAAATTTCTTAGACAGTTCCTTAGATTCTCCTAGGACTCTAGTCCAAACTCCGCAAACTCCTGCAGTATAATTGGTTAATTCAAGTACTTTTAGCCTTTTTACCATGAAAAATAGCAATAAATGTGGTTAAAAACCTATCTAAAGTTCTCATCTTTAATCAGTCTTGCAGACAACCCTTTTATTGTTCCTGCTACTCTTATGCAAGAAAATGCAAACAAAATGCCAATATCCTTTGGGGAGCTTGGCTTAAATTTACCTTTTGTCAACTTTTTTAGGAAAACTAAGAAAGACAATGGAATGAATCCAATCACTGCACAAGATAATATCGGAATAGTTAGTAATTTTTTATCTAGGATGGGGTAATGAACGGATAATGATGCACCAATCCATTTGCTCTGCTTAAATATCTCTTTAAGGCTGGCAGGATTTTTGTGATAACAAAAAGCTCCTTTTGCAACATCGGATTTAATACCATGTTTTATTAAAAAAGTCAAATCGTCCGCATAACCATATTTTGAATCGAATCCGCCCATTTCTTCAAACTTTTTCTTTAATATTGCCCTAAATACTATTCCCTTATTTCCCTTAAACCTATTTTCTGCAGTGTATGCACCCCAACACCTACTCCAAACACTATTAAGATTTGAAGCTTTTTGATATTGTTCTTCTGTTCCAAAAGATTTTCCCTCTAATATGGGCTTTGTTAAATTTTTTAGATAATCTTTATCAAAAGTCATATCTGCGTCGACAAAAATCAAAATTTTTCCTTTTGCCTTATTTGCCCCTAAATTTCTTGAGAATCCTGGCCCTTTATGTTCCCCTTTAATCAGTTTTACTTTCTTAAAAGATTTAACAATTTCCTTTGTTCTATCTATGGAGCCATCATCCACTATTATGATTTCTATGTTTTTGTAAGATTGGTTACGAAGACTTTCTATACATTCTCCGATATCTTTTTCTTCATTATATGTTGGAATTATTACAGATAACTTAGTTTTCATGATAAGCTCATCAAATAATCAATTTTATTTAGAAGGTTTTTATGGGGGAATTTTCTATCTATCTTGCTATTCTTTAATTCAATAAAATCCCATGAATGGGCATAAAATATTGGTTTTTTATAAAATATATTAAGAATTCTTAGATATAATTTTATGAGTGGTTTTGGAAGAACTCTCATTGTTAATGAAACAAAAGGTATTAGCAGAGATGGGCAAGGTTTTTCCCGTAAATTTGACCTTATTTTGTATTCGTTAAGAGGGGAAAAGAAACCTCTTATATTCAGGACTATTTTTTGGGGAAAAAATAAAAATTGGAATAGGTTTAACGGTGTATAAGAAGAATCATATTTAAATCCATATTTGTTTAATAAATCAAGGGTTCTTTTATCTATACTATGCTGGGGGGCCCTGAATCCCTCCAGTTTGAAACTGAATTTGGAATAAAGTTTGACTATTTTCTGGATTTCTTTCTCTTTTTCTGCATTAGAGAGATCGTCAAAACGCTTATGTGTGTAACCATGAGATGAAATTTCCCAACCCTTTTTATATAATCTTTTAAATATTTTTGAAAACTTTTCTAATACTTCTCCTGTCACAAATAAAACGGGGCGTATATTATTTTTATCACATATATTTTCAAAATTCTTTAAACCTATCAAAACTCCATTGAAAGAGTCTTGGTTAATATCTTTTTCAACATCGACACTGAAAATTATTTTATTTGGCATCTGAAATTTTTTCTGCTACTAAATATATGAAGAAACCGAAATGCTGTCTGCTAAATTTATGAAAAAAATTATCCATGTGATTAAAAATATTCGCCGGGTCCTTGTGAGGCATGGTCCAGTATGCCTTAAGCTTGAATCCTGCTTTATTCAAGATTGAAATTATTTCGCTTTTTGTAAAACTCTTTTCATATCCTAAATCCCAGGTTCCAAGCCTCATCTTAATATTTTTAGTTATATGAAAAAATGAATATTTATTAGGTACTGTAATGAATGCTAGTCCTCCTTTTTTCATTATTCTATTTAATTCCTTGAAGACTGAATAGGATCTGGGAGTATGCTCAAAAACTCCGAGTGAGAACACTTTAGTAAAATAATCATCCGGATAGGTTGTAGACTCCATGTCTGCTACGCTTAATTTTATCCTTTTGTCTTTGTTTAGCTTCACGGCTACAGGCGATATGTCTATTCCAAAGCATTCAGCGCCTGTTTTGTTTGTTATATCGATTAAGTGGGCTCCGACTGCACATCCTATATCGAAGACTATATCCTTTTTTTGTATATTCAATGCTTTTATTATGAAATCAGCGTTTCCTCCATATTTTCCGTAGAAATATCCATCTGATTTAACCCTATCATCCCAATATTTCTTCCACTCGTTTTTTAGTTCTTTCATTTTACCCTTTTGTCAGATAGGAAAGTATTATAAAGATTTTGGACTTCTAGTGCTATCTTGCTCCATTCATATTTTTTAGCTGTCTTTTTCCCATTTCTCCCGATTTGGTTGGCTTTTTTAGGGGATTTTGCCATGGCAATTAATGCTTTTTCTAGGGATTCGACTGAGCTTGGTTTAACCAATACTATGTTTGTATTATCTTTGAATATTTTCCTCATTCCAGGTAAATCTGAAGCTATCACTGGTCTTCCAGAGCCCAGTCCTTCTAAGAGGGCAGGCCAAGGCAAGGCCTCCCAAATTGACGGAAAGACTAAGAGATATGATGAAGAAGCTTCTTTAAACAAGATTCTCCTATCGGAGACAAAACCCTTCCAGATTATTTTATCTGATTTGTATTTAGTTTTCAATTCATGATAAAGGTTGCCTTCCTTTTTTCCAATAATTTGAAGATTATAGCCGGGATATTTTTTTGAAAACGTTTGGAATGCCTTAAGTAAATTGCTTGTGCCTTTTTGCTTATGAATTCTCCCGATAAAGGTGATTTTCTTTTGAACTTTCAAGGGTTTTATTTTTGAATAGAATTCTAAATCTACACCATTTGGTATGTATTTGATATTCTCAATCTCTTTTTTTAAGTTATCAACATCTGCGACACTTACGGAGATTATTTTGTTCGCACGGGATAGACAATATCTAAATGCCGGCCAAATTAATTTATTGTCAAAAAATCTAAAGCCTGAAATTCCGTGAACTGTGATTATAACTTTGTAACGTAATTTTAAAATTGGAGTTAGAAAATATAAAAGATTTTCGTGTATGTGTATTAAATCATATTTTTTTACGGGCGTAATTAATAGAACAATAGAATAAACAAAAGAAGTTAGCAAGAATAAGATATTTCTAAAAAAATTATTTTTCTTGTATATTGGGACTGTTACCTTATTTTGGCATATTGAATTTTTTTGTGTAAACACAAAAGATTCTGGAATCCTTGAACTTATCTCGTATATGTGTCTTTCACTTCCCCCTTCTACGGGGGGTGTTAATCCCATCATTAAAATTTTCTTCATTTTATTTTTTCCTAAAATACATATCTTTAAAGAATGCTGATTTGTCCAAAAGACCCCTTAAGAAACTGTATTTCAAACCTGTTGAATAGATATATTGAGGTTTTATCTCTGCACCGAACCTTCCCTTGAATTTATTGATGTTGTAAAGTTTATCTCCTTCAGTTGCTCGAGTATCGTATCCGCCAAAATCGAAATATTTCAGGTTTTGTGATTTAGCATATAAGATTAGATTCCAATAAAGGTATGGCATCGCCTGTTTCTTTTGCCCTTCTGCTGATGATGCTGTTAAGTTAAGTATTGCGTATTTATTATTTTTGTCTAACAAAATTAACCCTCCTCCAAGAATAATATTATTTGATTTTATTAGGAATAAATTCCCTATTCCCGATTTTGTAATTTCCTTAATAAATCCTATTTTTTCTGGGGAAAATCTTCCTTGTTTCACGGTTTCTTTATAGATATTATAAAAATCAGATATTTCTTTTTCGTTTGAAGCCGGGACAAACCCGAGTTTATTTTTTTCTGCTGTTTTAACTCCCCATCTAGAAGATTTCTTTTCAAGACCTTTCCATAACTCTTCTTCTGAGGTGGATAAATTTAAGATTAAGGTATGGTTTGTAACTTTTTTGTATCTTTCCTCTTCCAGTTTTTTATTTAGAGGAAACAAGACTAGTGGATAATTTATCCCATAGAAAAAATTCTTGGAAACTTTTTTGAATTTTTTTAATATCTCATTATAGCCTTCCTCTGTTAAAGATAATGGGTTTCCCTCTGAAAATAAAAATTTTACTTTTCCAATGAGTGGGAGATTTTTTGTTCGTTCAAAATACAATAAGCCTGCTTTTAATTGACCAGATTCTTTTATTGCGAGGAATCGAGGGGTATCTCCTGAAATTCTTCTAGCTTCTGCCCATGCGGGACTTTGGTAAATGCTACCTTTTGACTTAGTCCAAAGACTTTTCCATTGCATTTTATCTTGGCCTCCTGAGTGAATTAAATAGTTCTAAATAAGAATTGTAAGTTTTGTCCTCTGAATAATTTTCTAAAATTATTTTCCTAGCCATTTTAGATTGTTTGTTCCTGTACTTTTTATCTTTTATTAGTTTCCTAAGTTCAGACAATGCTTTTTCTTCAGACATTGTAAAAAAACCATATGGCTCTTTTCCTATATTTAGTGCAACTACTGGAAGCCCGCAGGCTGCTGCTTCCGTTGTAGACCTGGATACATTAGTTTGTTGTTCAACTTGTAAAAATATATCCATCTTATTTAGATAATCTGGAAGCTCTGTATTTTTTATCTGACCAACCCATTTAGCGTTTTTGATGTTGAGTTTGTCTTTCAATTTATTAAAATAGTCCTTGTCTAATGAGGGGTCTAGAGGACCAACCCAGTGGAATTCTGTCTTTTGATTCTTGGACGCTTGATTAAATAAGGAAAGTGCTCTTTCAGGGTATTTTATTGGGGCAAGCCTTCCAACATAACCTACAACAATTTTCTTATTTTTTCTTTTTCCTGAGGGTTTGAATAAATTGGTCTTAATTCCATGGGGTATTGTTTGTATTTTTGCTTTGCTGGATTTCTTTTTGTTTAGAAATTGATATTCTGAGGCATTTACAGGAACCATTACGTCAGGAATCTTTAATGTTAAATTGTTATAAATTTTCATTAGGCTAATAAAGATGCTAGAACTTAGTCCGGGGCCTTTTTCTTTGTAAATTTCCCTTTTCATTGTCTCATACATTAAAGCTCCCCCCCTACATACAATTTTTGTATTTGTTAACTTTAGAGGAAGAGTAGCAAGCAGTTCAGGCTCTCCAACGACTATCACTTCTGCTTTTTCTTTTTTGGCTATTTTAAACAAATACCTGCTTGTAATTAGAAGTCTGTAGAGGTAAACGGCTGGATTAAATCTTAGGCCCTTTTTTTGTTTTGGCGTATATCTCACTTTTATTATCCCCTTGTTGTGTTTAATATCTTCACTATGGCAATCCTCTTCTTCTAGTCTATGGGCTAGGACTATCACTTTATGGCCTTTATTGGCTAGCCAATATGAGATTGTTTTGACAAATAAGTCTGTGCCTCCCTTATCATAGTGCCAGGAACCTACTTGGAACATAATATTCATAAAAATCCCAATATCAGGGTATTTAAAACGTTTATTGTTTTCTTGCTACTATCTGCCCAGCCCTCCAGAAAAATGGCTTGGATTCTAGAATTTTGAACCCTTTCTTTTTTAGATACAAGGAGATGTCTGCTGTGGAAGCCTTATGACAAAGGTCCTCATCCTCTCCGAAGACGTCTTTTGATAAGTTTGGGAGGGTTATCTCAAATAAAGGCTTTTTGGAAAGTCTTGTTTTGAATTGTTTTAACTTATTTTGGTTATTTGGGTATCTTAGAATTAAAATCCCCTTCTGCTTGATCACTCTGGCTGCCTCATCAAGCATTTTCCAAGGTTCGAGAACATGCTCTATAGTTTCAGCACTTATTACTGCATCAAATTCATTATCTTTAAATTTAAGAGATGTTGAGTCCATCACCTTAAATTGAGCCTTACCCTTCTTAGACTCCTTGATAAACAAAGGAGAAATATCTATTCCCGTTACATCGTAGCCCTTGTCTGCTAGAAAGTTTGCTACTTGGCCAGCTCCTGAGCCGATATCAAGAATTTTGGATCCTGGGGAAATATGCCTCCTTATTTTGTCCAGATATTTTCCATAAACAGAGAGATTGTGCCTTTTCAGCTGGTTTAGATATGGCTTGGAACTTGAATAGAATTCCTTCATGTCTTTCTTTAAATTACCCATTGAATTTCTATTTTGGCTGGTTTATATTGTTTTTGATTAATTCATACAATCTTTCAGTAGCCTTTCCATCTATTTTATAATAGTGTTTTTTAAGAAAGTTTTTCTCTCTTTTTAGCAAATCATCTAAATATCTTTTATCAGAGAGTACTCTTTTAATCTCTTTTTTTCCAGATTCCCGGTTTGTGATGTATGTGACTGCTTTTTCTTTCACCCAATCATTCGCTCCCCCATAATTGGCAAAATTAAATATGAATACAGGTTTGTTGAACATCATTGCCTCTAATGCCACTGTCGAGGTCATTGTAGAAAAGAAATCAGAAGATGCGATTGCCTCAAATGTGTCTTGTTTCCCATCCAAGATGGTTGTAGATATATTTTCTTGTTCTGCAAGTTTTTTATATAGTTCAGCATCTAACTCTGCAGGATGTAGTTTGACCACTAAATGTATCTCATTAAATTCTTTTAAATCTTTTAACGCTTCGATTACCTTGAGAGTGGTTTTAGAGGGATCTGTGCCCCCTAATGTAACTAAAATTTCTTTTGGTTTTTTTCTAATGAATTTATTTTTTTTGTTATACCTGTATAAGGAATCCTCAAATAAAACATATTCTGGGACTCCAAAAGAATTATGGGCTAATCTTTTTGGTATTGTATAAAGAGGATAAATATTTAGATCTGCCTGTCTTGCCCCTTCTCCTAGATTGTCAATAGTAATTATCTGCCGATAGTAATTATCTTTTTACACAGGTGCTTAATTTTTTTCACGTATTGTTTACTTAGTGATAATTTATCTATAATTGCAATTGGCTCGTCTATTGTTGATAAAAGCCTGGAAAATTCATCCATTTCTTCCTTTTCTGAAATTTTGGTAACTTCAAATCCATTTCTTTTGACAATATTAATTCCAGGAAGGTTCTTCATTACAAATCTTACATTATGGCCTAATTTCCTTAGATGTCTTGCGAGAGTTATGCTCCGTGTTATGTGTCCAGTTCCTTGCTCGTTTCTTGGACGGCTTTTTTCTGAGCTTCCCCCATCTACTCTAAAAATGAAGTTTTTTTAAAGGATATGTCTAACAACTTTTCAGAAGAATCTATTACCTCCCTGACAGATATCCTGTCAAGACAAACTATATTTTCTGGACAAAAAATTTTCCTCATGCTCCTTGCACAAGGCCCACCATCAATCAATATTTTATGCCTCTTGCTATTTAATGGCCATGCACCCACTGCTTTTGCATAGGATGGGCCGAATAACTCAACTATTTTTGCTTTTACTTGGTAAGCAATATGAACGATGCTTGTGTCTGTGGCTATCAGCAATTCTGATTTCTTTAACAATGGAGCCAATTCTCTGATGGAGAATAATCCGCAAACATCATAAATTTTAGACTTTGTTTTTTCCTGGATTTTTTCCGCAAGATAAGATTCTTCTTTGGTTCCAGTTACAAGAATATTATACCCTTTTTTTGAGAAATGGTTTGCTACCTTTGCATATCTATCTACCGGCCATAAATGGGGAGGCCATTTTCCCCCCTTTAGAGTTTTTACAACGTGCTTTCCTCCGGGATGCATTACAATATATTTTTTTATTCGTTTCTTTTTCAAAAAGTTGTCTACTTTATTTTCTTCTTTTTTAGAATAATAAATTATGACGTCTTTTCTCGGGAACTTAAAACCTAATGATTCAAACATCTTAAATCCGAATTCAACCATGTGCGTACCCCATAGAGTAAATGGTTTCCTTGTAATGTGCAATTTGTTTTTGTAAACTAACAAACCCCTTATGCTTGGATAAAATGTAACCACCCTGTATTTAACGAACAAAAAATCCTTAAGTTTGAATGGGCCGAGACTTATAAAAAGTGCTGCATCAGGAGCATTTTTTTTTAATATATCAAGAGCTCTTCTTCCCTTGTGCTCTATCATTTCTATCCCAGGTATTTCTCCAAAATGCGATTTGGTTTTCTTATCAAGAAGAAAAGAAACATTTACTGAAGGATAAACTTTCTTAAAATAGTTGACAACGCCAAGAGCACAAAAATCGCCACCCACATTGCCCATTTCAGGATTTACTAAAACGACCAATATTTTTTTTATTTTATTTGTTTTAATTATTGTATACTTCGAAGGATCTAGTAGCAACCAAAGGAAATAATCTATAAAAACAGAGGCTTTTCTAATAAATTCGTGCAATTCTGTTGATTTTTTTCTTAGTTTGGGGCCTAGTTTCATTTTTTAACTCTCAATTTTGTGACTAAATCTACGGCTGGAAATATATATGCGAAATGCTTTTCATAAAAAACAGGATTTATTTTGGCGAGAGACCTCATAAAAAACCTTATATGGGGAAAAGTTATTCTTTGAGCCAATATTTCGAATTTATCGGACATGTTAGAGTTTTTGAAAGTTTCTGAATTGAAACCTCTTTTGTGTTGTAAATCGCCCCAAGCATTGTTGCTTGAAAAATGGGGTGTCCTGATATGAATCAAGGCTCCTTTTTTTGATATTCTGTGGATTTCGAGCATGACCTTATAGGCATCATCTAAGTGTTCTAAAAGGTTTTTCATTATGATTTCGTTAAACTGGTTGTCTTTGAAAGGATAGGGGATTTTATTTAAATCCCAGATTTTATCAACACCCTTAAACTTTTCAAAGTCGACATTCACATAACCAGGTCTGATATCATCTCCGCTTCCGAGATTTAACTTTTCTATTTTTTGCATTAAAAAGTGATGAGCAGCCCATTTAAAAAATTAATGCTGGCCAAGTTTATTAAAAATCTTGTTCTTTATTGCAGATAAAATCATTAAATCTTCTCCATCTAAAAATCCCAGAATAAAAATTAGGAATAGATAAACTAGGCCAAAAAATATTCCCAGTGTTAATAAGGAAAAAACATTTATATCAACGAAGCTTCTAGCCAATAGAAGGAGACCTATTGGAATCAAGGAAATAATAACTATTGCTGGAAAACTCCTTTTTATAGGAATTATTTTGATATAATGTTTGGCCTCTGAAATCAAAAGTATTCCTAAAAATACATAGGTAATTGATGTGGCAACAGCCGCCCCAGTTATCCCATATTTTGGAATCAATATGATATTTAATATTGTATTTATTGCTCCGGTTATAATTGTGTTAATCAAAAGTAGTCTGGATTTGCCAGCCATAGAAAGAAGGTTGTTTGATATAGTTGACATTGAATAAACTAACAAACCTAATGATAAAATCCTTAGGGCATTTTCAGCAGGTAGAAATTCTGGCCCAAAAAGTATGTTTATTAGTGCACCAGGAAATAGGATTATTATTGAAAAAATAGGTATGTTTAAGATTAGAATCCATTTGTTGACTTGTTTACTTAGTCCTTTCACAACACCTGTTTCTCGTTTTCCATACTCTTTTGTTATTATTGGGAAAAACATTTGAAAGAATAGTTGGGGCGCAAATGTTAATAAGAAGGCTATGGGCATGGCTGCGTTATAGAACCCCACCCATGTCGCATCCTGGAAGATTCCTATGAATAAAGTATCTATCCACAGATAAACTGAAGAAATTATAGAATAAAACATTACAGGCCAGGAGTATGAAATTAGGTCTTTCTTTGTTCTCACATTATTATCAGGGATTTTTCCAAGTATGACTGGAATCTGTTTTACGCAAACGAAATATGAAAAAATGAATAAGGTAATTATTGTTAGAAGATACGAAAGAGGTACCGATGTTGAACCAATTCCAAGGAATATTAGGGCAAGGACTGCAATTACTTTAAAAATGTTTTGGAATATATTTTGTAAAAAAGAATACCAAGCGACTTTTTCAAAAGCCTGGATCGTGGATAGAAATATGTTGGAAAGAAGTGAGAAAGGAATCATAAGACTAAATATTTTAAGAAATATCGTTAATGAAGGGTTATGAAAGAGGGTTAGAGATATTGGTTCTGCTAAGAAAAACAAAATTACGGATGATGTTATCCCTGTAAAAATCAGAAAATATGAAGAAAATTTAAATATATATCTTATTTTTTCCGGCCTGTTTTGTCCTCGATACAGGGGCGTGAATCTTAACATTCCCTGCGTCAGGCCCATGGTTGCTATTGCCCCAAACCATCCAACAACCATCAAAGACAGGGAAAGAAGTCCGTAAACCTCTGCTCCGAAATATCTGGCAACTATAATCCTATAAACATAAGTGAATATTTTTGATAATACAACCCCAAAAAATACAATTATTGAAGATTTTACAATTAATTTAAGCGAAGTATCAAGAGTTTTTTTTTCAGATCTATTCATGGATGATTAAGAAGTAATGTCTTTTTATGATTATGCCTGTATTATATCATCAAAAATTTTTTTTAGTTTCATATTCCTTTCCTTTATAGTGTGGTTTTTTTCAAATTTTTTCCTTGCATTCAAGCCCATTTTTTTTATCTTTGAAGGATTTTTGATTAGATTTTCTAGCGCCCTCGTGAGTCTGTCTATTAAGCTTGGATCGTCCAAATTTAGTACCTCTTTCATAAACTCATCTTTTCTTATAAAAGTAGGATATCCTGGATTATTATAGCCTTTAATTTTTTCGGATCTTTTAATTACCAACCCCGTGGTTCCGTTTTCCACGAAATCCCCCACTGCATATGTGTCCAGTGCAACTATTGGAATACCATACGACATAGCTTCCAGAAAGGAAGAAACTGAATAATTATGACCAGGCATGAATAGAATGTCTGTAGTTTTATATAATTCCACTATATCCCTGTATGGGATTTTCTTATCGATAACTTTTAGGTTGGATGTTCCTTCCAATTCTTTTTTTATCGATTCTGGAAGGTGACACCTAATTATTAAATCAACATCCTTTCTCTTAGAGAGTTTTTTAAATACCTTTATTACTTCCAACCCCCCCTTGATAAAAAAATCCTGGGGAATATTTATTGAGCCCATAAAAAGGATTCTGATTTTCTTTTTGTTATAAACCTTATTGACATTTTCAGGTTTTACCGCCAACTCAACAATTTCCACCTTGTCTGTTATTTTTTTTGAAAAATGTTTTTTTAGGAATGGAATATGGGCTTGATTAGTGCAGATTATTTTTTTACATTCTGGAGACAGAAGAACCTTAGCAATTCTTTGCTTGTTTTTTAGGAATAATTCATAACTATTTCCAGCAAGACAAGCGGGATGGTCAAACATATAAAGCACCCAAGGTTTTGTTGAATTTGGAAGCAAGCCTTGGGAAAATATCACCTCAACATCGTCCAAAACTTCTGATTTTTGAGTTGCTTCTATTAGCCGGGTTGTCTTAAACACTCTTAAGAATTTGTGATAAATCATTCTAATCGCCTTGGAGCCACTTATTTTTTTCCTAAGGTTGTATAATTTGCTTGTTCTCGTCCCGACAAATTTGTAGCCGTTTGGAGGGTTTGTCACCAGAGTTTTATGGATTGTGTGTAAATCTTCTATAAAGGGATATAATTGTATTTTCTTTTGTTCCATTTTATAGTAAAGTATATAAAAGATTAAAAAGGATTTCGGTGGCAGAAACATATGAATAGAGTACAAAAAAAGGTGCTCGTTACGGGGGGTACTGGATTTATAGGAAAGAGACTTGTCCAAAGGCTTGTTTCTGAAGGATATCATGTCATCAATCTTGGGAGAGAGAAGATTGAAGGGGTGGAAAATATTATAGTTGATTTAAAGAATGTCGACTTCTCATTTTTGGATAGTTTGAAAATCGATTATGCCGTGCATTTAGCTGCTTTTAGTAGCCCTGGAAGATCCAAAAATCGAGACGATGAGGTGATGGAATTGAACTATAGGGTAACAAAAAGGCTTTTTACAAAGCTACTTGAAAAACAAATCAAAAAGGCCATTTTTATGTCGAGTGTGGCTGTTTATAAGGATTCAACCATGCCCATAAATGAAAATAGTCCTTTAGATCCTGAAAGGAGCATTTATGGCATTTCCAAATATAAGGCAGAGAGTGAAATCGAATTGCTAAAAGAGAAAGGTTTGCCAGTTGTGACATTTAGACTTTCGAATTGTTATGGGCCTGGTCAACAATGGAAGAATGAAGAATTTCCAACTTTAATCCCCCAGGTCATTACCTCAGCTTTAAAAACAGGAAAAATGGAGATTTTTGACAAAAATCCTGTCCGCGACTATATATATGTAGATGACGTGGTTGACGCGATAATTGCCTCATTTGATATAGATTATTCTGGTACCTTAAACCTGGGGACTGGGATTGGAATATCTGTAGAAGAGATAGCAAGAAAAATTAAGGGATTTGTTGATGCAGAAATTAGTTATTTGAGTGTCGAATCTGAAATACCTAATGAGATTGTTTTAGACATCGAAAAAACGAAACGTGAACTCGGCTGGTTTCCTAGGGTTTCTATTGATGAAGGTTTAAGATTCACAATAGATTATTATAAGAAAGCTTTAGAGAATAACCCTATTAAACTTGTTAAATCGACATTCCATAATGAGGAGGAAACAAAAAGAAAGTTATGTGGGTTCATTACAAAAACAAATAAACTTAGCATGGGCGATAAATGCAGACAGTTTGAGGAAGAATTTGCTAAATATCAAGGAAGGAAATATTCTGTGCTGTTTAATAGTGGTAGTTCCGCCAATCTTGCGATAATACAATCACTTTTAAATTTAAAAATTCTTAAAAAAGATGATAAGGTTGGTTTTTCTGCGTTAACTTGGTCTACGAATGTTGCACCGTTGATACAGCTGGGGCTGAAACCCATTCCAATTGACGTTTCTCTTGAGAACTTGAACGTTAATTCATATAATTTGAACTCTGCCTTGGAAAGAGATAATCTCAAAGCACTTTTCTTAACCAATTTGCTTGGATTTTGTGGAGATATTGATAAAATAAAAGAAATTTGCGATGAAAGGGGAATAACTCTTATCGAAGACAATTGTGAATCCCTGGGCAGCGAGTTTAAAGAAAAGAAATTGGGCAATTTTGGAATTGCTAGTACTTTCTCATTTTTTGTCGGCCATCACATGTCTACTATAGAAGGGGGAGCTGTTTGCACTGATGATGAAGAGGTTTATAGAATGTTAAAAATGGTAAGAACTCACGGATGGAGCAGAGATTTGGCCCCTGAAACTGCGGAGAAATTAAGAAGAGAATATGGGATTGACGATTTCTTCAATAAATATTCTTTCTATTGCCCGGGCTATAATTTAAGGCCGACCGAGATAACAGGATTCATCGGACTTGAACAGCTTAATTATATTCGGGAAATTGTGGCAAAAAGAAATCAAAACTTTTTGAAATTTCAACAAACTGCCTTAGAAAATCCTTACATTGCGAAAACTAATTTTAATCATATGAGTTTCATTTCAAACTTTGCGTACCCTCTTGTTTTTAACAATAAACAGACTTTCGAGGAATATAAAAAAGATTTTGAAGGTAGTGTTGAAATTAGACCTGTTGTTAGTGGGTCAATGGTGAATCAACCTTTCTTTAAAAAGTATCTGGAAGAAAATGGGCTTAATTACTCTTGTCCCAATGCGGAAAGAATACATTCATTTGGTTTTTATTTCCCAAATAATCATGAGCTTGATGAAGCTGAAATAAAACAACTTCAAAACCTAATGAAACGAAAAGAGATTCACAAAGATTCTGGTATATATCAAGAAAATAAGATAAATCAGAAAAGTGTAAAGAAGGCAATTATAACTGGAGTTACTGGTCAAGATGGCTCTTACTTAGCAGAGTTTCTTTTGGATAAAGGTTACGAAGTCCATGGCTTAGTTAGGAGGACTAGCTCGTTTAACAGAGATAGATTAAAAGACATTTATAGCACTTCTAAAAAAAGACATGTCAATTTTACCTTGCATTATGGGGATATGACTGATACCAGTAGTCTTGTGAAACTTATTGCAGAGGTTAAGCCTGATGAAATTTACAACTTGGCTGCGCAAAGCCATGTAGGGGTCTCATTTGATATCCCTGAATATACTGCAAGTTCAGATGCAATCGGTGTTTTGAAAATATTGGAAGCTGTAAGAAAACTTGGATTAAGTGACACCAAGTTCTATCAAGCATCTACTAGTGAGTTATTCGGAAAAGCGAAAGAATTTCCTCAAACAGAAAATACCCCTTTCCATCCACGTAGCCCATATGGCGTGGCTAAATTATATGCTCACTGGATTGTGAAAAATTATAGAGAAGCATATAATATGTTCGCCTGTAATGGCATATTGTTTAATCACGAATCTGAAAGAAGGGGGGAGAACTTCGTTACTAGAAAAATTACTTTGGGGGTTGCAGGAATAAAATTAGGCAAGGCTGAAAAGATTTATTTGGGAAACTTGGATGCTAAAAGGGACTGGGGCCATGCAAGAGATTACGTTAAGGCAATGTGGATGATGTTACAAAGAGAAAATCCTGATGACTATGTCATCTCTACAGGTGAATCTCATAGCGTTAGGGAATTTGTTGAAGAATCGTTTAAGTGTGTGGGCATAACGATTAGATGGGAAGATTCAGGATTGGAAGAAAAGGGCATAGATGTTGATACAGGGAAAATTCTGGTTGAAATCAACCCAGATTACTTTAGACCGGCAGAAGTTGAATATCTTGTTGGAAATTCTACAAAGGCTAGACAAGAACTGGGTTGGAGCCCTAAAATAAGATTCAATCAACTTGTTGAATTAATGGTTGAGTCTGATTTGAAATATCTCTCTGGTAAGTTGGATTAATTCCTATTTCTTGCTATCCATGAAATCAGAAAGAATTCTCTGTTCTGCAGACTTTTTTCTTTAATCATTGTGAAAATGTCAAGCAATGAATGAAAGACCATTCCTATAAAAACAAATAGGAAAATTATGTGGAAGAATGAAAGTAATGCAACTAGTATGTGGAATTCAACTGTATGGAAAATGAAAATAGAGTCTTTTTTTCTGTCTCCTTTCTTTTTTAATTTCAGAAAATAATTAAACGCCTTATTCAAAGAATAGTTCTTATTTCTTTTTACAAAAATTACATAATGGTCCACATCTATTAAGAAAGTCGAAAAGAATAACGTTAAGACATATATAATATTTAGATCTGGGCTTGCTAACCAAACCACTGCTGTAAATAGAAAACCGAATACTATATGCCACCTTGGTAGCATCTTAACTTGATATCCTCTTTATCATTTCTGCGAATGCTGGACGTGTTATGAATACTCCTGCTGTTATTCCGATTATGGAAGTTATTGCGAAGCCTTTGAATAATCCTGCACCAGCCCAATAAAGTGGAAGGAGTGCAACAAGAGATGTTAAATATGCAGTCATAACAACAAACAGGGCTCTTTTCATTCTTTCTTTTATTGAGGTTTCCTTGCCTGTTTGTGCTTCGTCTAAGATGACTATCTGTTGATCTACTCCCGTGCCTATTGTAGCCAATATTCCTGCAATAGATGGCAGATCAAGGTTCCATTTGATGAATGCTGCCACTCCTAAAATTATTACTAACTCTGAGAATGAAGTGAATAAAAGTGCTAATGAGGACTTAAACGTCCTATATCTAATAAATATCAATATTCCTACTGCTAAAATTGCAGAAACTCCTGCTAAAAGAATAAGATAAACAAATTGGTTTCCTAAGATGGGTGAAATTGTATCAAGTTTTACTATTTCTAGCTTGAATGGAAGGCTCCCTGTGATAAGAACTGTTTGTAGATGATTCATGGACAATTGAGCATCCAAAAATGCATCTTCTTGTGTTGCTCCTGTTCCGGAACCTTGTATGGATATTTGAGTAGTTTCCCGACCTTTTAATCCTGAACTAATTCTCAAACTATCTACTTTGATATCATCTAAATATAATGTAAGATCTTCTGCTAGATATTGCCCATTGGATGATGGGTCTACTGGAATTTGAGAGGTTATGTCTGCATGTCTATTCGCGGCTTCTGCACTTAAGAAAATTGTAAACTGGAAATTACATGCATACCCAGAGTCTATTGGAAGACATTGTGTTATGGCCGCACATGTTGCATCATTCCTGCAAACATCTACAATATCTCTTTCCCCTCCAATAAATACCGTTTTATTTGCTATCTTTGCTTCAAATTTGCCTTGTTTTGCAACTAAATCTTCTAGGTCAGTTGGAGTTGCCCCTGCTACCTCTACCAACATAAATTGATTTCCGGATAAATCTGTTACGGATCTAATTTTCACATCGGAAATTCCAAATACATTGAATCTGTTTTGGCTTACCTGGATAAGATCCTGGAATTCTGTATCGGTTAATTTTTGCTCTGGCTCAACTAATGCTCTGGAACCTCCCCTGATATCGAGACCTGTTTGAATGTTTGTTGAAGGGATATCTCTTACTATGATATTAGGAGTTTCATTTGTGAATAAGATGTAATTAGATTTGTCCGTAAGGAAATCCACTCTGATTTCTTCATTTGTGGGGAATAAAGAATTCATAGAGTTGGTATAGTCTTCGAGAGAATTAATTTTTTTATTATTGACTTCTTTGATTATTTCCCCTGGGGAAATGCCTTGCTCATATGCTAACGAATCTGGATTGACAGACTGGATAATTACCCCTGACTGAAAGTTTAGACCTATGGCTAAAACAGATAGACCGAGAATAACTATTAAAATCCAGAACCTCCATCCTACTTTCATCTTATTCCTTTAGCCTCCGCGTACCATTTTAATATTGAAGCATTTGTTATCCACGTGTTGAACAAGTCAAAACCTAGTCCTATGAGAAGAATTGTGAAAATTTGTCTTAATACATCTGAGAAACTATAAATGATTACTAATGCAATTGTTACTGCTATTATAGATGTAAGAGTCATTGTCATTCCTGTTTTGAATGCGCCTACCATTCGCTTGTTTAGGGATTCCCCTTTCTTCTTCAAGATTCTTGTTGTTAGAAGTATATCTGTATCTACAGAGTATCCAATAAGCATTAAAATTGCAACTATCCCCCCACTAGATAAGGTCAAGCCTAGAATATCTACGAAGGCGATTGTCATTGCAATATCTGCGAATGCTGAAATTATTACTGCCAAACTTGGCACAGGGGTTCTGAATATGATAAATACAACCAGGGCCATAAATATGAACGCAAGCATGATTGCTATTTTTAATTGTTCATAAAACCCCTTACTAATTGTTGAACCAGTAAATTCTGTAGATGAGTTTTCAGAATCTAGCTCATACCCTAAAAAATTCTCGAGTGCTGGTTTAATCTCGCCTGGTTCAGCAGAAGTTTCAACAAAAAAGCCTTGTTGTTGTTGCGTCCTGATATTTGATATGCTTCTTGCTGTTAAATCTGGAAATTCCAAGGAGAGGGCTACTTCTAACTCATTAATGTCTGTATTTTCATCGAATACTGTGATTGTTGTCCCTCCTGTTAACGAGACATCTTTGTAAATTATGTCTCCGTTTACTGAAATAAAATAGCCTAGATAGATTATAGATAGTAACAATGCTACAGCAGATAGAATTAATAATTTTTTATAATGTTTATCATGCCATGTTTTTCCTTGTTCTGTCATTTATCTACCTGGTAGGTTGGGTTTAAAAAATGAACGATGCGCGGGCCGGGACTCGAACCCGGGCCGTCGCCTTGGAAGGGCGACATACTAACCACTATACTACCCACGCATAAATTACCTATTAAAAGTAGTGTTTTAAATGTTACGAACGGCCTCGACAGGATTCGAACCTGCGACCCCTTCCTCTCTCGATTGCGATTCAATCGCCAGCCCGTAAAGATTTACATCTTTCCGGTTAGGAGGGAAGTGCTCTAATCCAAGCTGAGCTACGAGGCCATGCATGCGGGGAGAAGGTACTCGTTGAACTTCGTTCCCCGGTAACTGAAACTCTTGCGAGTTTAAGTATTCGAACTATCTGTTCGAATCATGCGGGGAGAAGGATTCGAACCTTCGTAGGCACTAAGCCAATGGATCTTGAGTCCATCCCGTTTGACCGCTCCGGCATCCCCGCATAAATAAAACACTAACAAATGTATTTTAAAGCTTTGCCAATGTCTTTTAAGTTACTTCTTCGGATAAATGTCCATTGGCCTATTATAATATTGAGATATCTTCTTTTTAGAAAAGACACTAAAAGAAAAGCTAAAAAAAGTGAAATAAATTATTGGCGTAAATAGCTTAACCCATAAATTCAAAATGACGACTTTCTAAATCTCTCTAACTTAATAATACAAGGGCATAGAAAGCTTTTTAAATAACTTTTCGCAGGAATTATTGAAGACGGCCATAGTGATTGGGAAACACCTGTTCCCTTTCCGAACACAGAAGTTAAGCCTGTCACGTCTTGTGCGTTAGTCTCCGACCAGAGGCGAAACACGGATGCTGTCTTCTTTAATTTTATATAATGTGTTTTCCTGGGATATTTATGAAAAAATTATCAAAGAGCGGGGCGAAAGAAAAAATTGATGAGTTCTTTGAAAGGGAAAGATTCAAGCCAGAAGAAGCTAAGAAAATCAAGAGACTTGGGATGAAATTTAAGATAAAACTAGGAGATAAAAAGAAAAGATTTTGTAAGAAATGCTTTTCTGATTTAAGAGATGGAAAGGTTAGAATTGACAAAGGATATAAGATTGTTGAGTGTAAATGTGGATATAAAAATAAGTGGAGATTGCGATAAATTTTAAAATGCCTTTTTTCTTATTTAGAGAGATGAGGGCTAAGCAAATTGTTAAGAATGGGCTGATATATTTTTTAATTATCTCTGTAACCGTCATAATTGGGCTTGGTATCTTTGAGACAGTTAATTATGTGGGTATGTCTAAGGTGGATTATTCTTATGTTTGGTCTCCTGGTCTGAAGTATGTCTTCTCTCCTGACCCTGGAATATTTCACGGGGATAAGTGGGGATTCAGTTTTTACAATTAACAATTTAGGTTATAGGGGAGTTGAATTCGAAAAACATAAGGGTGAATATAGGATATTGGCTGTTGGCGGTAGTACCGTAGAATGTTTATACTTAGACGATGAAGAATCATGGCCTCGCTTACTTATGAATGAGCTTGATGAAACTAAAGATGGTAGAAGAGTGATTACAATGAACATTGGTAAAAGTGGACATGGTATAAGAAACAATATTCTTGAACTAAAGTATCTCCCAGACTATTATGAGCCTGATTTAATTGTTGTCATGGCTGGTGCAAACGATGTTCTATTTAGATTAAGCAGAAAGGATTCATGGTTGGACAGAAGAGTTTTGGTGAAAACATTGGGGTTGTTGTAAACTCAGCACTATTGAGTGTAGTTTACTTTGCAGGGGTCGGAGTTACCTCTATTGTGGCAAAGATTGGAGGAAAAAAATTTTTAGAGAAAGATTTAGATGAATCTGGAAAAAGCTACTGGTCTGATTTAAGCTTAGGAAAAAAACAAATAAGGGAGTATTATCGACAGTTTTAATATGGGAAGCAAGTATGTCTTGGGTGTAAGTTGTTTTTATCATGATGCCTCTGCTGCACTTTTAAAAGATGAGGTGGTGGTTGCTGCAGCGGAGGAAGAGAGATTCACAAGAAAGAAACATGATGCCTCTTTTCCTGTGAACGCAATAAAATACTGTTTAGGTAGCCAAAGTATTAATATAAATGATGTGGACTATATTGGATTTTATGAAAAACCGTTTCTAAAATTCGAAAGAATCCTGTATCAACATATAGATTCTTTTCCAAAGAGTTATAAAACATTCGTTTCTGCGTTGCCTTCCTGGTTTAGTGAAAAGTTAAGAGTGGTTAAAATGTTTAAGAAAAAACTTAATTGTAAAAAACCAATTCTTTTTATTGAGCACCATTTAGCTCACGCTGCCAGCACTTTTCTTGTGAGTCCCTTTAAGGAAGCTGCTATCCTTACGGTTGATGGGGTTGGTGAATGGACTACAACAGCGTATGGATTTGGAAAGGAAAATGAAATAAATTTAATCAAAGAGATTAAGTTCCCTCACTCTCTTGGCTTGCTGTATTCTACTATCACTGCTTATCTTGGATTTAGTGTTAATAATTCTGAATACAAAGTAATGGGATTAAGCCCTTATGGAAATATGGACAGAAAAACCAACCCTTATTATGACAAACTAAAGCAAGTTATAGACATCAAGCAAGATGGAAGTTATAGGTTGGATATGAGCTATTTTGTCTACCATTATAAAGACAGGATGCCTTCCCAAAAATTATGTAATCTTTTGGGTGGTCCTGTGGAGAAGAGAGGAGTAGACATGACGCAGAGGCATAAAGATATTGCGGCAGCTCTTCAGATGATTACGGAAGAGGTAATAACAAAAATATTGAAACATATTCATTCTGAGACAAAGATGGATGATCTCGTAATTGCAGGTGGTGTCGCACTTAATAGCGTTTATAACGGAAAAATTTTGAGAAACACACCCTTTGAGAAAATATGGATCCAGCCAAACGCATCGGATGGTGGAACTAGTATTGGAGTAGCATCCTATATTTATCATACATTACTAAGACATAAAAGAAGTTACAAGTTTGATAATGCCTATCTTGGCCCTAGTTTTTCTACGGACGAAGTAAAATCTTTTCTAGATAAGAATAGTATTAGGTATGATACCTTCAAGGATGAAAAAGATTTGATTGAAAAAACGTCAAGTTTACTTTTCGAAGATAAAGTAATTGGTTGGTTCCAAAAAGGCATGGAATGGGGTCCAAGAGCATTAGGTGCAAGGAGCATCCTTTCTAATCCACTTAATCCAAAAATGCAGGAAATCCTTAATGCTAAAGTAAAACATAGAGAAAAATTCCGCCCATTTGCTCCTGTAGTTTGTGCTGAAGATGCAAAAGTTTATTTTGATTGTGACGATCCTTTACCAGAACCTGTGGATTATATGCTTATGGTCTATTCCATAAAAGAGAAGTGGAGAAATAAAATCCCTTCTGTGACTCATGTAGATGGCTCGGGCCGATTACAAACTATAAGGCGTAATCAAAATCGTCAATATTATGATTTAATAAAAGCGTTTGGCAAAAAATCAGGGATTCCTATCCTTATCAATACATCTTTTAATATAAGAGGTGAGCCGATTGTGTGCACGCCTTATGATGCTTATAAATGTATGATGGGTACAGGAATAGATTATTTGGTGATAGACAAATTTATTGTGAAACGAGACAACAATCTTCAACATGCATGGGATAGTGAAAAATATACTAATGATTAGAAAAATTTAAATAAATCTGTAATGTTGGATGTGATGGATGAGTCAAATAAAGGGTTGGTGGGAGAATTCTGGAGCTATTTAAGAGTCAGAAAAAAGTGGTGGTTAACTCCGATAATAGTGATGATTTTGCTCGTTGGAATATTTATAATATTTGGACAGAGCTCTGCATTGAGTCCTTTCATTTATTCCTTATTTTAATTGTTAAAAATAAATTTGAGATTTAAATCGATTCATTGATTCTTTTTATTGTATCCCACAGTCCGGCTAGCATATATGTTCTTTAAGCCTTGCTTTTCGCCACCCTATCTATATATCTGTGAACTGCGAGATATTCAGGATAGTGATTTGGTTTGAGAGAGGGTTCGCTCAAATTAACGGAGGTACTCCTTTTTTGTATATAACAGATAATCTTTTGTATTCTCCCCTTGGATAGGGTCGTGAGGATTAACCATTTTAAGATTTCTTAAACTTGGATATTTCTGGAAGCATATCTGCTTGTCCTAAGAATGCTGCTCTGCAACAATACCTTTTCAAACCTAAATCATCTAAGACTCTGCCTGCTTCTTCTCCTGCTTCTGTTCTTCTCTTGTATTCTTCCCAGAGCTGGGCAATCGGTTTTCCACATGCAAAACATCTCATTGGGATTATCATGAATATTAGTGAAAAAGTTTGTTTTTAAAGATTTGGTTTGGTATACGTTGTAACATTAAAGGGAATTCTCTAAAGTTAAGAAATTGTTCTTAAAAAGATTAATAATTAATTTAAAAGCAAAACCCAATCATTCTTCATCATCTTCGGATTCATCATCTTCATTGTTCTTATCTTCTGACTGATCATTCTCTGCTTCTTGTTCTTCTTCATCCTCTTCTTCTATCTCAACGTTCATAATAGCATTAACTTCTTCGGAGCTTAGACCGGTTCTAGTGGCAATTTCATTAATTATATTGTCTAAATCTGTTGTTTCTAGTTCAAACTCCCATTTTGAATCCCCAATCCTAACATCTACTTCTGCTTTTCCCTCTTCAATCTTAATTCCAATCTCATTTTCCTCTTTTTCATCATCTAATAGTTCTTCTGCTTGTTTTGCCAATCTTCTCGCTTCTACATAATTATTTTGAGCAAACTGCTCTTTTGCCTGGTCAAATAACGAATTAAAATTATCTATTAACTCTTGAGATATAGTCATGTTTTCCTCCTCATCTCCTTCTAAAAGTTTATTAAGTTCTTTTTCTGCGTCCTCAATTGCTTCTAAGGCCTTTTCTTGCTTTTTAATTCCTTTTTCTTCTTCTATGTCCCCAATCTCTATTTCAACTTCTTCATCTGACTTGCCTGTTTCTTGTTCAATTTCAATCTTAATTTTGTTTTTCTTATTTTTGATTTCTATTTCAACTTCTCCAACTTGACCTTTCAAACTATTTAAAATAGAATCAATCAAATCCTTTTGTTCTTGAGTGATCTCTCCTTTAATTTCAATTTTTACTTTTAATTCTCCAAAAGTTTGTTCTACATCATCGTCATGTTTTTCTAACTCTTTTTCTATTTCAATAACCTTTTCTATTTTTCGTAATGAATCATCATCTTCTACTTCTTTTACTTTTTCTTTTACTTTTAAAAGAGTTTTTCCATGAGCTTCTTGAGCTTTTTCTACTTCTTCTAATTTGTTTTCTTTAATCATTTCTCTAATTTCTGCTAATCTCTCTTCTGCAATCTCTAATCCTTTTTTTGCTTTATCAACATCACCGGTTGTAAGAAGTAAAGTTATCTGATCAAATGCTTTGTCCAAGCCCCAAAGAAAACTATCTGGGGTTACTCCAGGATCAATTGTTGTAGCCTGTTGTGCATTCACTGGAGATATAAGAACTATTAACAAAAATCCAAAAATAATGCATTTCATATATTCCTCTTTTTTATTTATCAACATTTTCTATTACTCATACATTATAATAACTTTAATAATAACTTATTTAAATATCCT